>NZ_JBHVSI010000015.1:13897-160052 GCF_042885335.1 Neobacillus sp. NPDC058068
TGACCATGCGTTGGATTCAGCTGCCACTGTTACGAACTTGGATCCTTTTACATTTGAACATGTGTGGGATTCAGCTGCCACTGTTACGAACTTGGATCCTTTTACATTTGACCATGCGTTGGATTCAGCTGCCACTGTTACGAACTTGGATCCTTTTACATTTGAACATGTGTGGGATTCAGCTGCCACTGTTACGAACTTGGGTTCTTTTACATTTGATTTTGTAGAGGATGAACTTCAGTTTATTACTGTTCCGCCATCTGCATCTACTGCGACAATTCGAGCGATTGGTGCTGCCGGAGGTCAGGGAACTGCAACAAATGGTCTTGGCGCATCTATTCAAGGCGATTTCCCTGTAACGCCGGGAGAAGTACTATCTATTTTGGTAGGAGGCCAAGGTGGAACATGGCCTGGTCCTGATCCCGATACTACTTTAGGCGGCGGCGGTGGGGGAAGTTTTGTTTGGCGCGGCACAGGACCTGTTACAATTGTTAATCTTTTGGTTGCAGCGGGCGGTGGCGGCGGTGCATCGTTCGTGGAATCAGGCTTAGATGCATCTACAGACAGCAGTGGTACGAGCGGCAATCCCGGTGGTGCTGGTGGTGCTGGTGGTTTTGGAGGATCAGCATTTTCTGAGGGTGCTGGCGGAGGAGGGATCCTTACATCTGGAGCTAGCTCTTTATTCGCACCATTAGGAGGCGGTCAGGCAATTTCTGCCGGAGGTGCTGGTGGGATTGGAGAAGGTGAAAATTATAGTTACGGCCTTGGCGGCGGCGGCGGCGATACCGAATATGGTGGCGGTGGCGGCGGCGGGTTTAGCGGTGGCGGCGGTGGCGGCGTATTCCATTCTCCAGGAGGCGGCGGCGGCGGAGGTTCCCAAAATAAGGGAACAAATCAAGTCAATACAGTTGGTGTAGGCACTGAAAACGGTCAGGTTACGATTAGCTTCGGCTAATAGTATGCGATGTTTTCATTAATTAAAACGGAGGTTAATTAAATGGATCTTGAAGAAGTATACAATTTTTTAGTGGATCAGATTGAAATAATTGCGGGTCGCCCATTATTTGATGAGGAAAAGGACGCTATTTTGGAAGGTTTACAATCCGATCAACACTTTTTTGATAAAGTAGAACTAAGGTTATCAAAGCGAGGATAAAGACCTAAAATAATGAGGCAATCCAATTCCCTTTGGATTGCCTCTTACAATGTATCAAAGTAAGAAATCAATTGTATCTTCAAGTTCAAACATTAGTAAAATTTCTTTCGCAATAACTGCGCGCAGCATTCGTTCTGCCTTCCTGTTGGCCTTCCTTAGCTCTTTATGGGAAGCCTTTTTATGTTTAAATTCGGACACGGTTGTCTGGAGAATTTCGACTTCTGTTTCTAACAAATTAGCCAATGATTGTTCCATCATTGCTATTCCTGCCAATTTCAAAGTTACAACATCTCGCCTTTTGGGAATATGAAAATCTTTTGGAATTTCCGGTAAACTCATGATAGCCCTCCTCTTTGCTAGTCAATAATACAAATAAAGCTCCCTCAAATGCACACATAATACCTATATGTAATCCTTATTTTTTTGTGCCAACTATTTAAATAAATTCCCACTAGTACGGTGAAGTGGAACGTATCATAAAAAATAAACAGACAACACTTTCGTGCGTCTGTTCAATTTTTTATGATGATAAATGCATTTCTTTTCCTTTCTATTATTCGCTCTAATTCTGAAATGGAATCACTTTGGATTTCTATATCCCTTTTTACGATAAAAATATCGTTTTGAGAAAACCAATCTTGTTTAATTACTGCATATTCAAGTTTGTTGACCGTATTTAAAAGATGTTCTAATGAAGAATTTATCTGAGAGAGAGATTTTTCTAACATTTCGTTGACATCTTCGCTAAAATAATCCTCCATATTCATATTCCCCTTTCTTATGGAAGATAAAAATGCTCAATCTTCGCTACTTTCAAAATCCTGGTAATCCCCAAAATCCTCGCAATCCTCTCGTGGTATATGAATGGCTTCAAGCGTTCTTTCTAATTTCTTGAGTAAAAGCCATTCCTTCATTACAATGGTTTCCAGCATTTGTGTGACCGAACGGTTCAAATCCAATATTTCTTTATTGGATGGTTTAGTAGGAAATTCAGAATGGGTTCCTATAAAAGCTTGAATTTTATCTGCTTCTGCTTCGATAAGAAGAGCCAATGCCTCTTCTTCATTGGCGACCGATTTAATTAAATCAAACAGGACATGATTTAATGAGTGTTTATCATGGTCGTCCATATGACTATGTTTATGTGAATGTTTTTCATCCCCATCCTTAGGGTGATGCTTTGTCATGGATTTAACACCTCTTTAAGAATTTTTTACATATGATAGATATATGTGCGAATGCCCGGTCCGGTGAGTGGAAATATAAATAAATCCAAAACATACAAATGAAACTGCCCTTCTTAAAACAAATTATCCCGCAAAACTTTAAGTATATAAACACTCGCTCGCATGCATACACCAATGCTCTTATCACTTTTATATATTAAAGAAAATATTGGAAAAAACGGTCCCTTTGTCCTATCAGTAAAGGAATTTAGCCCTACAAAAAAAATGATATGATAAAGAAGTAAAAATTTAGTAATCCCAATTGTTAACATAAACCTAATTCCATTGGACGGTATTGCAGCTAGGATATATCTGTCTCAATACTCCATTAAACCTATACGCATTGTGAAAAAATACTTTATACAGTAAGAGATGCTAGAAAAATGGGAGAGATTTACGTGATTTTAACATTATTTGACCGGAAGATAGCACTCACGTTTGTATTGCCGGAGCGAGTGACAGGTCGGTATGTGCTTTCTACGGAAGACGAAAGCGGCAGCAAAATCGAACTGATGGCAGTTGAGGCCGAAAATGGACAATGGTTCATAAAGTCCAACAAATATGCGTTCTTAAGCAATGCCGAGGAGCAAAAGGTCAGCAAGCAGCCGATCGAACCTTTCAAAACCTATACAATCAAGCGGGAAAATGAAAAGCCGTCGCTTTTATATGCCGAGCCATCGCAACCAGATCAATATGTATATACAAAGCACTACGTTACAACAAATGAAGTGAAAATCGGCAGGTCGAAAGACAGTCAAATTTGCTTTGCCAATAAATTAGTGTCCAATTCCCACTGTGTCATTGAATATGACAAAAACGGCAGAGCCCTTGTCCGTGATCTAAAAAGTTCCAATGGCACATATGTCAACGGAGAAAAGATCACCGAGCATACCCTTAAAATCGGCGATTGTATCTACATAATGGGGTTAAAAATTATTTACAACGGGAAACTGCTGTCATTAAACAACCCACATCAGCTAGTTCTTTTGGAGCGGAATGCGTTTCAGCCGTTTGCTGCCGAGCAGCCGAAAATAACAGAAGAGAAAGAGCTAGATGAATTTCAACAGGAGGAGGCTGCAGCCGAGCTTTTTTACCGCTCTCCTCGTTTTAAAAGAGAAATCGCAACAGCAGAAATCAAAATTGATCCCCCGCCACAGCCAGCCAACCCAGAAGAAACTCCGTTAATGCTACTATTAGGGCCGTCGCTCACAATGGGAATGGCCTCTTTATTTATGGGTCTGTTTACTTTACAAAATGTCATGTCATCGAATGGGGATATCAAGATGGCGATGCCGACGTTGGTAATGTCCTTTAGTATGTTGGTGGGTACGATACTTTGGCCGATTTTAACGAAACGGCATGAGAAAAAGACTAGGATTAAACAGGAAAAAATCAGACAGGAAAAATATCGCGCATACTTAATAGAAATGGCGCAGGTCATTGAGGATGAACGGAAGCGGCAAAGCGAGGTTCTCCATGAGAACCATGTTCCAATCGGGCATTGTATCGCCAGAATTCAAGCACGACAGCGAAACCTGTGGGAACGCACCTTTGGCCAAAATGACTTTTTAAAGTTGCGGTTAGGACTTGGCAATTTGCCGCTCAATGCTGACATCAAATTTCCGGAAAAACGCTTTACTCTTGCGGATGATGAACTGCAAGTAGAGCTCTATAAACTGGCAGATAGGCCTAAGGTCTTAACGGATGTACCCGTTACTTTCTCACTCTTGGAGGAAAAGGTCAGCGGGATTATTGGCAGCAGGAAAAAGGTAAAGGACTTTGTCGACGGGCTGATTTTTCAATTAACAGCCTTACATAGTTATGACGAATTAAAATTGGTGTTTGTTTACGATAAACGGGAACAGGACATGTGGAATTTTGTAAAATGGCTGCCACATGTGTGGGATGATACGAAAACCATTCGCTTTATGGCTACTGATGCCAATGAATTAAAAGAGCTGTCAGCTGTACTTGAAAAAGAACTTTCACAGCGGCTGGAGCAAGCGGATGAATCAGCTGCACCGCACTATGTTATTTTTTCGATGGATAAAAATTTAGCAGCAAAAGCGGAAATGTTCACGATGATGTTACAAGCAAAACAGAATATCGGATTTAGCTTAATTACCCTTTATGATGAATTGAAAAACTTGCCGAAAGAATGTTCAGCGGTCATTGAACTGGATGACGAAGCGGCAAAGATTTTTGATAAAGATGATATTACGGGGCAATATACGGCATTTCGCCCCGATATATATTTGCAGGAGGAACCGGAGAAGCTGGCGATTCAGCTTGCAAACATCAAGCTTTCTTCATTAAATAAGGCGTATACGCTGCCGGAGATGCTCACCTTTTTAGAAATGTTTGGTGTTAGTAAAATTGAGCATCTAAATGTGCTGACAAAATGGAAAGAAAATGATCCGGTGAAAACACTGGAAACACCAATCGGGGTCGATCAAGCGGGGGAATTATTCAAGCTCGATCTCCATGAAAAATTCCACGGTCCGCATGGACTGATTGCCGGGATGACTGGATCCGGGAAAAGTGAGTTTATCATGACGCTTATTATGTCACTTGCTGTAAATTATCATCCGGATGAAGTGGCGTTTATTTTAATCGATTATAAGGGCGGCGGCATGGCGAATGCGTTTGTGAACCTGCCGCATTTAGCAGGAACGATTACCAACCTCGACGGAGCCGCTGTTAAGCGTTCGCTGATTTCGATTCAAAGTGAGCTGAAGCGGCGCCAGTCGATTTTTAGCGAAACGAGCAAACGGGTGAATGAAAGCAATATCGATATTTATAAATACCAGAAGCTGTACCGGGAAGGCCGGGTTACCGAGCCGCTGCAGCATTTATTGATTATTTCTGACGAATTTGCCGAGCTGAAGACACAGCAGCCGGAATTCATGGCGCAGCTTGTCAGTGCAGCAAGGATTGGCCGCAGCCTCGGGATTCACTTAATTCTCGCAACGCAAAAGCCATCGGGAGTTGTCGATGATCAGATTTGGAGTAACAGCAAATTTAGAATCAGCCTGAAAGTGCAGGAGAAGGCGGACAGCATGGAGGTCATTAAGCGGCCGGATGCTGCGGAGCTCTCGACAACTGGGCGCTTTTTCCTCCAGGTTGGCTTCAATGAAGTGTTTATGCTCGGGCAGTCAGCCTGGGGCGGTGCTCCGTATTATCCAGAGGAAAAATTGGAGCAGCGCCGTGATGACAGTATTGTCGTTATCGACAATATCGGCCGTGTTCTAAAGAGCGCCAGAATTGACAAGCGAAACACACTGATGAAGAATCCGCCGAAGCAATTGGATGAAATCACGAATTACCTAGCCCATTTGGCGTCTCAAGAACAGGTTAAAGTAAAACAGCTCTGGCTCGAGCCGATTCCAAGTCAAATCTATTTGGAAAAATTGCATGAAAAATACCGCGTGATGGCAGAACAAAACTTTGACTTAAATCCGCTGATTGGCGAGTACGATGACCCGGCAAATCAAAGTCAGCACATCCTGAGACTACCGTTAACAGCGGAAGGGAACACCGTCCTTTATGGTGTTGCCGGCAGCGGAAAAACTAGCTTTTTGGCGACGATGATTTATTCACTCATGGAAGAGCACACACCGGAAGAGGTCAATCTGTACCTATTAGATTTTAGCAGTGAAACGTTAAGCTGGTTCAAAGAAGCGCCTCATGTTGGTGATGTCGTGCTGTCACATGAAAGCGAAAAGGTTAGCAATTTATTTAAAATGTTAACGAAGGAAATCGAACGCAGGAAAAAGTTACTTTCCAATTATGGCGGCGATTTCAGCACGTACAATCACTCAGCCAATCAAGCGCTCGCTTCGATTGTTGTCGTGATTCATAACTATGCTGCTTTTTCGGAGATGTATGAGGATTACGAAGAAGCCATTTCCTTCTTGACGCGCGAAGGACTCAAATACGGAATTTACTTTGTCGTCACCGCGGCAAACACGGGAGCAATCCGCTATCGTTTGCTGCAAAACTTTAAGCAGCTGTTAGTCCTGCAATTGAACGATACAACCGAATACTCAGGTGTATTGGGCAGTGTTGACGGGGTCTATCCTTCGAAATATAAAGGACGAGGCATTTTTAAAACGGGCAGTGTGTATGAATTCCAGACCGCTCTGATCACAGATGCGACAACGGATATGTATCGTTTTATGACCAATTATTGCTTGGAGAAAAGTAAAGGGTGGCATAAGGCGAGGGCAAGAAGGATTCCAATTCTTCCGGAAAAAGTCGATCGCGACTTTTTTGCCGCCGCTGAACTGAAAACCACTATGCCGGGAAAAGTACCGGTAGCGGTGGAGAAAAACTCGCTGGCGATTTCTTATTATGACTTTAGCGACTCACTAGTCAATCTTGTCCTTACCGGCAGCAGTGATGAAGAATGCACTCAGTTTATCCAAGGTGCAGCCGAAGTGCTGGCGGCGAGTGGGGAGAACGAGGTGATTGCGATTGACCCGCTTCATAACTTCCGGCCAGATTCGAACCGGAATTATCGATATGTGACCGGGACCAATCCAATCGAAGAGACGGTTGTCTATCTATTCAACACCCTTGTCTACCGCAATAACACGACAAAGGATGCGGTCGCAGACGGTGTAACGCCGCCGGTGTTTGAGCCCATTTTCTGTGTGATTGATTCGTTCATCGAGATGAATCTGGCGTTATCAGCAGATGGCAAGGATAAGCTGACGGTGTTTTTAGAGAAGGGCAGCTCGCTTGCCGTCCATCTCATCATTGGCGACCAGGCCGACCGCATCAACTCGATTTCCTATGAAAGCTGGTTTAAAAATCAGGTGTCGCAAAGCGATGGAATTTGGGTTGGCAGCGGCATAACCGATCAATATGTATTGAAGACGAATAAGACCTCTAGCGACATGTATCAGGAAATACCGAACGACTTTGGTTATGTGATTAAGAAAGGGAAGCCGGTATTAGTGAAGCTGTTATCATCAGCGGCTGCAAGCGAGGAGGAGTTAGTTTATGGATAAGGTGTTAGTGGAAGTGTTTATCCCTGCTGCTAATCAGAAGTTTGATACCTTCCTCCCGCTCAAAAGCCCGCTTCACGAAGTTGTGCTGTTACTAGCGAATACGATGACCGAATTGTCGCAAGGATATTTTACCGGAACCGAACACACCATTCTTTGCAACCGGCACACAGGGGAAATCTTTAATATCAACGCCACTGTGGAAGAACTCGGCTTCAAAAACGGGGCAAAGCTGATGCTGCTTTGAAAAAAGAACTTGGTAAGGAAGGTTCACAATGAAAAACACAAAAAGGATTTTGCTGTTAATCCTACTTATCCTGGTTTTGATGGGAAGTACAGGCTGTACGAGTTCAGAAGGCAAAATCCTAAACTATTTAGAAGATAAATATGGTGAAACGTTTGTTGTTGAAAACAAGAAGGAAGGCAGTTCGCTATTTTTTTTGAAAAAATAAAACAGTTAGGAACAGATTCTTATACACTTTCAGTTGGCTTTGTAGATCAATCAGAAGATGTTTCAGATTATATTCGAACAGCTAACGTTAATAACATTCCGTGGTCCAATCTGGCAGGGAAGATTTACGGCTATTTAGGTGTAAATGACCATTTCTAAATAAACAGCCCCGAGTCCTTAATGGAAATTTTACACCTTTCAAGGAGCAGTACTAAGTTACTTATAATTATGGACTAATCAGAAGAGATATTTAGTATTAAGGACGGTGCCCGATGAAAATCAAAAAAAGGATATTGCTGATTACCTTACTAATCATGGTGATGATAGGAGGAACGGGTTGTATGAGTTCAGAAGGAAAAATTTTAAATTATATTGAGGATAAATATGGTGAAAAGTTTGTTGTTGAAGGTAAAAAAGAAGGAAGTGTGTTGTTCCCAGAAATGTATGGAAAAGATAAAATCTTTGCTTATCCGGAAGGGAAGCCTGAATTAATTTTTGAGGCAGGAGAGAGTTCGTCAAAGGAAAAAAAATACTATGATGAGTATATACCAGCAATTTGGGGCGATGAGCTGACTAGAAGTTTAAAAGACAGCCTTAAAAGAAGTCTTCCGCAAGCAAGTATTTATAAAATTTATGTTAACGTTGCGGGAAGTAAATATAACGTAAATATGAAGGAATTGTCTATTATAAATTATGTAAAAGAGGAAAACAAAGACATTAGGATTGTGTTAAAAGTAGCGATAAAATCCCAAGGAAAACCAAATTTAGAGGAATATAGTGACGGTCTATACAAGGCTTTCGAAGAAATAAAAAGTTTAAATACTACTTTTTACGGACTATCTGTGGGCTTCGTGGATCAATCAGAGGATATTAATGAATATGTTAGAACCTCAAATGTTAATAACTTACCGTGGTCCAATCTAGCGGGAAACGTTTATGGATATCTACTAGTAAATCAAAATGTCAATGATATTAATAGCCCCAATGATTTAATGAAATATTATACACCAGTTAAGGAGTGATAATATGACATTATCTAATTTAACGGAAGAAGAAAAATATTTACTCCTACGGTTTTCATATGTGGATCTGCCAGAAGATTATATGATTGACCCTAAGAACCCTGCGAATTTTGGTAAGTTATTAGATGAAATGATGCTGATATCTTCTGACTATGAGGAAAATAAAGATTTTAAAGCCATCTTCGATTATGTAAACGGCACAAAGGGCAGCAACCTGGCAAACATCCAATTAACTAGCTACCAAAACAACAACCCAACATGGAATGATGTCTTTCATGGGAAGCTTGATTCTGGTTTTGTCGGCTATGCCTTGAAGGATGATGAAGGGAACGCCACCTCCTTGTTTAGGGGCAGTGAAAGTCTTGGAAGCATGCTGCATATCATGACAGACTGGAAATCCAATGTTGATGCAGGTATCGGCCAGGAAATCCAGCAGCAGAGAGAAGCAGCGCTTTTTTTTAAGGAAAATATTTTAGGGGCCGAGGGCGACACCTTTGTGATGGGCCACTCCAAAGGCGGAAATTTAGCCAATTATGTGCTGGTAAAGTTTTTTGATCAAGATGAAAAACTGAAATCGTATGTTGTCAATGGCGCGCCGATTAACTGGTGGATTCTTTCAAAGGAAGAACAGGAGGTCTTAAAAAGCGAGCGGAATACATTTATCGTTCATGCGGATGATGGAGTTTCACAGCTGGGGCATGTACCATACGTCGCCAAGACTATACAAACAAAGAATAAGATGGGGAAATTGGCCTTGCTCTCGGCAGTCCTTGCCTACGGGGTCCTTGCCATCGATGCCCATAGCTTAGATGCAGTGGAGTTTGACGAAAATGGAAATTTCATAGGAGCAACTGACGGGGCATCATCGGGCCGAATGGCTGGAAACTTTATTTTCTCAGGGATTATGCTCCCATTATCCTTTGATGCCATTCGTGATAAGGCCATGGCGTCCTTAAGGCAGGGCGTGTTTCAAATATTGACTGCAATCGCGACAACAGCGGTAGAAATGAAACAAAAACTCGATCAGAAATTGCTGCAAATCAAAATCGAGTGTATTCGCTATATTTTTACCTTCATGAAGGTTTCGCAGAAATTAAAGCAGGATTTAAACCAATTTTTCGACCGATTCATCGATAAAGCAAAATCGTTTGCTGCACTGCTATGGGGTACACTTACCGGCGGTCACGGTTTTGCAGTAGAGCCAATTCTAAAAGTCGATCTTTCGAGGCTCGCTTACTATTCTTCGAGATTGCAAGCATTGAAGCGAAGAACGCAGCATGTGAATAGCATGATTGATAGTTTGTATCGTGAGGCCGACCTGTTGGATTTGGGGCATGTGTTAAAGGCAGATATGCTCACAACCTTTCATTTCAGAATCAATGATAATATCCAGTATCTTAACAGGACAATGGAATTATTGGAAAAAGGCGAAGCGGCATTACTGAGAAAAGCAGAAGCGATTCGCTAGTTTTAAGGGGTGTGTTTCCATGGATGCAAAGGTGAAAAATAAGATTGATAACATTATTTCCGAACTTAATACCCTTGCCCGGGAGCTGGACGACATCTCGCAAGGTATTAACCGCGAATTCAAAGGGATAGGTGCCATTAAATGTGCATCAAGCCTGCAAAGCACGGCAGGGAAGTATCGGGCGGTTATTCATGAATTAAGAAAAATGTAAATTCAAAGAGTTACGCTCATCGAAAGGAGGTGATCAGAATGGCTCGATCGATTATGGTGGATCCGGCGAAGCTTGAAAAGGCAGCAACGGGCATTGATCAGCAGGCCGCTGATTATGAAAGGCTCTATAAACAGTTGTTTACGGAAGTTGAGGCAATGGGTGCTGCATGGCAAGGGGCAGATAATCTTGCTTACGTGACCCAGATCAAAGGCTTTACCGATGATTTCATGAAAATGAAGGCGAAAATGGATGAGTTCTCTCATTTCCTGAAGACATCAGCAAAAACTTATCGCGACACGCAAAATGAAGTTATTAGCGGTGCGAAACGATTATCGAACTAATTTTTCTTTTCAACAAATGGGCATTTTTTAAAACAAGGGGGTGGACCTAATGACGATTGAGGGAGTAAAAATTTCGCTTGGTGAGGTTAGTAAGACGGCCAACCAAATCAGGAATTTAAACAACAACTTGTATGTTAGATTACAAGATATTAAGAAAGAAATGAATGCACTGAGCCAGACATGGAATAGTGATGCATCCAATACGATTCGTGCCAATTTCAATGCATTTTCGACACGGTTTGATAACTATCGTGAAGTGGTGGAAAGTTACTCGAAATTTTTGGATGTGACAGTCACCAATTATGATGCCACAGAAGCGGCGATTAACAATAACGCCAGTCAATTTAAGTAATCGTTAAATCCATGGAGGGGCAATAGCTGCTATGTGCAAGCTGCCCTTCCATCCTAATAGGAATCCAACAAAAGGGGTCGGACAGCCTTGATCAAACAAATGAATTTAAATGTGGAGAATTGCCGTGAATATTTATTTTTTAAGGTGAACGGCGAAATGGAAGTGGCCACGAATGAAATTGGCTTGCTGGAAAATAGCCAAGTCTTTGGTTTGCTGTCGATGGTTGTCATCGAAAAAGAGAAGGATGTTTATTTTAGGTATGATTTGTCTGCATGGGAAAATATCAGACCACTATTTTTTAAAGGATTCTCCAAGGAACGGTTGCACAAGTTTCTAATAGATATAGTAGAAACCCTTCTTCATTCAAAAAAAATCGGTCTGCAGCTCGGTAATATTGTCGCGGATAAAAGATATATCTATATTGACCCATTATCGGGAAAGCCGTTATTTTTCTATATGCCGATTAAAAATAACCAATATGAAACCGGCACCGTAAAGGATTTTTTAATAAGTTTACTTTGGATGGCACCGTATGACGAGGAGGACGATTTGTCTTTCTTTATGAAAATTCATAATTACCTTGTTCAGGCAGAGGAGATTGATTTGCTGGACTTTAAAGAAACGCTCGAGTCGCTTGCGATTGTTCCGGACGAGTCTGAACAGCCGCAAGATGGAAATAGGGAACCTCTGGGGAAAAAATCAACTGGTAGTTCCTCCGGAAAAAGCTCCCCTTCAAGGCCGGCAAAAAAGCAGCCAGCTGGAAAAAAGGCCAGTTTCTATAGTCCAGGCAAAGGTGAAGTTCTTCTTGAAGATCAAAATGAGGGTCTCGTCGCACATAATCGGAGTGTGACGCACGACAAGCAAACAGGCCAAAAGCTTGAAATTGAGGAAGAAATTCAATACAAACGGGTAACAAGAACGGAGCTCGGGGAAACGCGAGCCGCTAGGGAAGTGGCGGCAGCGTTGGCTGCGACTCAAATTAATGTCGTTCCCCGTAATGGTCAGGGAATTTCCATTGAAATTGAACATCAGGATGAAGGAACAACCGTTTTAGGCATGGCCGACGAACAATCCCGCGTTATAGCTGTTGCTGATGAAGGCACGACTACTCTGGGAATAGATGCTCCCCAGCCGTTCCTTTTAACTCTTGTGAATCGCGAGAAAATCGGGATTGCCAAGGATGTATTTAAGCTTGGCCGTGATGCTAAAAATGTCGACTATATTTCTAATAATAAAGCGGTCGGCCGTGTCCATGCCCATATCCTAACAGAGGACGGCGAGTACTTTTTGAAGGACAACCGCTCGACAAACGGAAGCTTTGTCAATGATATCAAGCTCGCCCGGAATGAAAAGGTGAAAATCAAGCATGACGACCGCATCACCCTTGCCAACGAAGAGTTTATTTTTAAGGTGTTTTAAGATTCGCCGATAGAACTGTGAAAATCGCCGATAGAATCCGAAAATTCGCCGATAGACCTCAATAATTCGCTGAAGAAAGGCGGTGAATGCATGTCATTTCAAATTGCTTATCATACAGACGCTGGAATTAAAAAGAAAACGAATCAAGATGCCTTGCTAATTAAAACAGCAAAATCACTTAAGGGAAGAGTCGGTCTGTTTGCCGTTTGTGATGGTATGGGCGGGCTCAGCCAAGGCGAATTGGCGAGTGCCACCGTCATCAAAGGCATGTCGGACTGGTTTGAAACGGAGCTTCCCGAGCTGCTCCTGTCAGACAATGAGCAAATCGATACAGACATCCAGCAGCAATTAGCGGACAGTGTAAAGGCGCTGAATCGAAAAATTTTAGCGTACGGGGAAGCCGGAAATATTAAGCTGGGAACGACCATCACAGCGTTACTGATAATTGATTCCAATTATTTTCTTTTACACGTCGGCGACAGCAGAGCCTACCGGATTGGAGACGGCATTTTTCAATTAACGAACGACCAAACTCTAGTGGCTCGGGAGCTTGAGCGCGGCAATATTACCGAAGAGCAAGCGAAAATCGATCCGCGCCGCAATATCCTGCTGCAATGTGTCGGTGCCTCACCAGAACTGGACCCTGTCATATCACAAGGTGAAGTAAAAGAAGGTGATTTGTTCATGCTCTGCACGGATGGCTTTTACCATGAAATCAGCGAGGATGAGATATTCACCAGTCTCAGACCGGACCGTTTTTCAAAAGAGAAACATATGAAGGAAACGCTTGTCAGGCAGGTCGACCTGGTAAAGAAACGCAAGGAAAAAGATAATATTTCCGTATTAATAACGAAAGTAACTGCGGGTGAAGCATCTTGATTAAAATCGGCACCATTATTGATGAACGTTATGAAATTTTAAAAGAAATCGGCCGCGGCGGCATGAGTATTGTTTATCTTGCGATGGATAACAGGCTCAAGAAATCGCTGGTCATAAAGGATATCCGCAAACGCGCCAATAAGAATGATGAATTACTTGTCAACAGTCTTGTCGTTGAGGCGAATATGCTGAAAAGATTGGACCACGGCGCCTTGCCGCGCATTTATGATGTTATTGACCGCCAAGGCGAAATTTACGTGGTGATGGATTATATTGAAGGCGAATCGCTGAAAGAGAAGCTGCATCGTGAGAAAACGGCTTCCGCTGATGAGGTCATCGATTGGGCGAAGCAGTTAAGTGATGTCCTCGGCTACTTACATACGAGAAGGCCAAATCCGATCATTTATCGCGATATGAAGCCCGATAATATCATGCTGACCCCTGAGGGAAAAATCAAGCTGATTGACTTTGGGATTGCGAGAGAGTTTAAGACAGAAAATACGACCGATACCACGAACCTCGGCACAAAGGGATACGCCGCTCCTGAGCAGATATCCGGTGCTCAGACGGATGCGAGAACCGATATTTATAGTTTAGGTGTGACCCTCTACCATTTAGTGACGGGAAAAACCTTAAGTGATCCGCCCTATGAATTAAAGCCGATTCGAACGTGGAATTCTGCTCTGCCGGAGGGGCTTGAACATATTATTGCTAAATGTACCCAGGCCGAGCCGGGGAATCGTTATCAAAGCTGTGAAGAGCTAACCTATGATCTTGTGAACATCAACAAATTAACTCAGGGCTATAAACGGAAGCTTTTTAAAAAATTGGCTGTTTTCCTGATTCCGGCCGTTCTGTTCCTCGGATTTTCGACAACCTCTGTCATGGGCTATAAAGGGATGAAGAATGAACAGCTCCAGGATTATATGAGTTTAATTAATGACGCAAACGGCTATCTCCAAAACGGCCGCGATGCAGATGCTATTAAAATTCTTGAAAATGCCATTAAGCTCGATAAGAGCAAGGCGATGGCCTATAACAATTTACTAGATATCTATATTCGTAGAGGAGAAGCAGATAAAGGACTTTCGAATCTTGAACGATATATCGATGAAGGCTATGGCAATGTTGACAGAAATAACGAGGTTCTGTTCAAAGTAGGGATGACATATTTCGATGTCGAAAAGGATTATTTCCGTGCCCGGGAATTTTTTAACAAGGTGGAGGTAAAGGCCAAGCCGGAGGTCGAGTACTACAGGTCTTTAGCTACAACGATGGGGAGTTTAGACATTGACTTTAAAAAGTTTGCCCATGACTTGGACGATTTTGAAGCGTTCACCGATAAAGCGCGAAATGATGCTAAAAAAATTGCCAACTACAATTCATTAGCGAATATTTACTTATCGTATAAAGGACAAATTCCGAATGCGAACACGAGGGCGATTCAATTGATCGACAGGGCCAACAATGTGTTATCGAAATTGGATGATGATTCCCTAGCTGACAAATATGCCAGAGATTTTGAACTGAAATTAGCACAGGCCTATTACAGCAAAGGCATTAATTCGGTGGATAAAACGGCAGACACTGAGGACTTTGAGGAAGCAATCCGCCATTACACCAATCTCCTTAATGATGGCGATGATATGAATCAAGAGGAGTACATGATTAAAATCGGGACGATTTATCAGGAAATGCGCCAGCGTGAGCAGGCGGTTGAACAATTTGAGAGTACAATCGAACAGTTTCCCGCAAGTCTTAATGCTTATATTAAACTAGGAAACTTGCTGCTTGATATCGAGCAGCCGAAAGAAGAGGCTCGAAGGAATTATGCGCACGCCTTAAAGGTGTATGAGCAGGCAGCAAAGTTAAAGGATGCTGTCAAGGATGAGGGCTTTTTAAAGCTGAGAAAAAGGTATATGAATTTGAATCTGGTAGGGCAGGGGGGATAAAGGTGGAATATCAAACAATCTTTTATGGCGGCCTTGCCGGTGCCTTCCTCACACTCATGATCTCGATTTTTCTTTTTCTCAAATTAAATATTTCAGAAGTGATCGAGGATTTAACCGGATTTAGTTTCCACAAATGGGTCAAAAAGCTGAAGGGCCGCGCCCGTTCTAAACGCGAACAGAGTGTTAAACCAATCACACGGGAGATTCAGCCCCGCCGCGATGTCGAAATGGAAGTGGCGATCACCACTGGCGGTGTTGATGCAACGGAACTTTTAGCAGCAGCTGACGATGACGAAACGGAACTCTTGGCAGCAGCACCGGACACCGATGAAACCGAACTTTTGGCAGCAGCACCGGACACCGATGAAACCGAACTCTTGGCGGCAGCACCGGACACCGATGAAACCGAATTTTTGGCAGCAGCACCGGACACCGATGAAACCGAATTTTTGGCAGCAGCCGATGCAGATGTGACCGAACTCTTGGCAGATGACGCAGCGGCAACGGAGTTATTATCTATCGAGAATGACGAAACGGTGCTGCTGGATGAAGCGACAGAGGAAACTTCCGTATTAACAGGACCAGATTCAGAAAGCGAATTTATTATAGAGCGTGACGTTGTTATCGTTCATACGAATGCAACCATAAAAGGAGACTAAAAAGATGGGAGAACTGATTAATAAAAGCTATAAGCAGAATAAATGGCTCGTATGGATTAGCTTTGCCATCATCTTGCTCAGCTTTGTGCTGTTGTTTACCAACCATGTACGATCACAAAACGAGACGAGCAGATACATAAAGTTGAACGGCAAAACGTGGGAAATCGATAAGGACCCGAAGCCGGAATGGTTTACGAACCAGCAAGAGATGGTGACTTTTACAATCGACCTAAAAGAGGATTATCAAAACTATCTTAGCTCCATTGAGAAGCCTGACGATGAGGGAACGGAAGCCCCAGCGCCGGCGCCTGGCGATGAGGGAACAGAAGATCCAGCACCGCCGCCAGCACCAGTACCGGCCGATGTCGCACAACCCTTTACCATCGGCGCAACATACGATGGAAAAGCGGCAAACACCATTAAGGTAAGCAAAATCAATGAGGATGCTGTTTTTAAAGGAGAGTATAAGGTTGAGGTGTCTTTGCCTTCACAAAAAGATGGCCGGTTAGATGTAACTGTTGATTTTTCCGAAAATACATGGGGATTTTCAGGAAAACCGGCAAGCTTCAGCATTGAAAGAGATACCGTCAAGCCGAAACTCAGGCTCTCAGGGATTAACAAATCTCTCCATACTGATCCGGTTGAGTTAAATCTCCTCGTAACGGAGAAGAATTATCTCCATGAAGATGTTTCTGTTCTCGTTGTTATAGATGATGAAGAGGGGCAAGGTCAGCCTGCTGAAATTAGCTGGGATGAGAAAAACGCTAATAAAGGAACAGTCCCGTTTACCGATTCCGGGAAATACAGTGTTACCGCCTTCCTTGTCGATAAAGCCGGCAACGAAAGCGATAAAGAAACGGTTACGTTTACAATCGATAAAGGCGATCCGAAAATGTCCGGAGTCGAGACAGACGGGTTATATAATCGGGATGTCGCGATCTTGTTTGAGGATGACGGACGCATTACAAAGGCAGTTGCCACATTGGTGCGGACGTATAACGGCGAACGATTTGAGCAGGAAATCGATTTTACCCCGAAACATCTTGGCTGGCGGCTGAATCGGAAAGCCGAACTTACGCTTAAGGAAGAAGGCTTTTACGAAGGAACGGTCACCATTACTGATAATCAGGGACAGGAATTTAGCTATCAGCTCTCGTTTACGATTGATAAAACCGCACCGTTGATTTCGGTTACAGGTGCCGAGCACCAGCAGAAATATAACGAGAAAAAAGCGGTTGAAATCAACATAACGGAAGATCTTAAGCTTAATCCGGAAGCATCTGAAGTGAGCCTGCAAAAGAAATCGATCGGCGGCAAGCTAGAAAACCAATCGTTGAGTCTGGACTATTCTGAAGATGGCAAGACAGCCTCCGTAAAACAAGAGCTCGAAGATGGCATTTATGAGTTGACGATTCTAGCAAGCGATAGCGCCGGCAATAAAACGAAGAAAACGGTTCAGTTCACGATTGACAGCCAAAAGCCTGAGCTAGAGGTCCTTATCGATGGAAAGGCCGTAACGGATCAAAAGCATTATGCCAGTGGACAGCTTAGTGTCAAGATTACCGATTTGACATTAGATATAAGCAAAACGATCTTGACAATCAATAATAAAAAAGTGCCCTTGATAGTAGATAAATCAGGGACGATTGCTGTATTAAAACAAGATATGATATTAGCTGACGGTGATTACCAACTTTCCTTAAGCTCGGCCGACGGATTAGAAAATAGTGAATCGTTCGGACCGCTAACTTTTGTTGTGGATACCGGCGCACCGGAAGTGGCGCTAACCGGAATCGAACCAGGTGCTTTTGTCAAAAACGGTACGGTTACAATCCAAGTAAAGGAAAAAAATTATCCAACTAATCTCGTTACTTATAAGGTAGAAAAACGGAATGGCGACGGTCAATTCGCGGCCTATCAGGACGAGCGCTTCGCCAACTGGGAAAATACAGCTGAAATTTCCACCCTGGCATTACCGTTTGGAACGAGCGATGCAGCTGATAGCCGCTATGACGGGGAATATCGTGTGACTGTAACAGCGAAGGACGCTGCCGGAAATGAAGTGGAACGAACCGTTCAATTTACGATTGATGCGACGGCACCAGTTGTGGCAACAGAATTGAGCGCCGAGTTTAATAAAGGTCATTACGCACAGTATGGAACGGTTTCCATCATCGTCGATGAGCCGCAAGCGAATTTTGAAACGAACAATGTCAGGATTGATATTAAGAAAAAAGACGGTTCCGAGTTTAAACCTGCAGAGGGTATCAGCGGAACCTGGACTCAGAGTCCGACACGGGCCGCTTACCGGATTGTTTTTACGAAAGATGCTGTAGACAATGAAGGCGATTATCTCATTACAGTTGATGCCAAGGATAAGGCGGGGAATATGGCTTCGCCCCAATCGATTGGGTTCACAATTGACCACAGTGCCCCAGTGCTAGCCATCGATCCTGAATTTTCCGGCAAGGTTTATTTTAATAAAAATACTAGCTTTCATTTTAAAATAACCGATCCGAACATCGATTTAACTGGTAATGAGCTAGCAGTTCTGAAGGATGGTTCTGTTTTTTCAAAGGTTGGAAACATCAAGCTTCAGGCTGGTACCAGTGATACAGGTGTTGGCGCCTATACGTTTAACGAGGATGGCGATTATTCGGTAACGCTTGCTTCGACGGATAAGGCTGGCAATAAGAGCGCCAAAGTGGTGAGGGATTTCATCATCGACCAAACGGCGCCGAAGTTAACCATTTCCGGGGTAGACATTAATCCGAACAATCACCATTATTATCCTGAGCCAAAGCAAATTACGATTGCAGTTGAAGATCGAAATTTTGCCTTAGCTGATATCGACCTTAAGGTAACAAAAGATGGTGTCACGATTCCAATGGGAGAATGGAAGAAAGGGTACGAATTCACCAAGACGGGCGGAATACTGCTGGTTAATGCACAGCTCGCAAAGGCACTCAGCGGGGACGGCGACTATACCATTGCCTTGAGTTTGAAGGACAAAGCCGGTAACCGTTCGACGATTCCCCCATTTGGCTTTACTATTGACCAAACAAAGCCAACCATTGAGATTCAAGGGGTAGACCAAGATGCCTACTATAATACCGATAAGCAAATGGATGTAACGATCAAAGATAAGAACCTGAAACTGAACACAATTCAGGTGACGAGGGACGGCAGCAGCTACAATGCCGGAAGTTTCCGCGTTAACGGCGATACGGCTGTGCTAAGCCATTTGTTTAGCAAGGAAGGCACATATGAAGTCCTTGTCGAAGCGGTTGACCAGGCAGGCAACAGCTTTAGCCGTAAGGTGAAGTTTACGATTGATAAAACGGCGCCAGTCATTACGGCTAAATTCAAGGGTGAAAATCGCGTGATTCAAGACGGAGAGTTTATTAATAAAATTTTCACGCCACAATTTGTCTTGGATCAGCCTGAAGATACGATTGTGTCGGTTACGCTAAACGACGGGGCGAATATTAATGGCCATATTCCAATCGCGGCAACTGAAATGAAATATCGCTATCATGTTGCTGCCAAGGATAAAGCCGGAAACGAAGCGACGTTAGCTATTAGCTTTATTTTAGATACGACAAGACCGGAATTAACCATTTCAGGGATAGGAGATGGCTTCTTTAATAAGAATCTCACGCCATGGGTAAGGTACTCCGATAAGTATTTAGATGAGAGCCATTCAACGGTAACCCTTAATGGCGGCGAATTTAACAATCGCCAAGAGCTTGAACACGAACGCGATTATGTGCTAAAAGCGAACATTATCGATAAAGCGAAAAATGTCCATGCACGAACCGTTGTCTTTACGATTGATAAAACGGCACCGAAGATTACCTTTAAGGAGCCGATTTCTAGTCAGTATTTTAATAAAAATATCATCCCTGGTCTACTAATTGAGGACTTGAGTGACTATGATATTATTTCCCTGACTTTAAACGGTGAGCCGTATACAATCGGTACGCCAATTGAAACGGAAGGGAAGCATGTCCTTTTCATCGAGGCAAAGGATAAGGCTGGAAATATTCAGCAGATGACTGTCGAATTTATCATTGATAAAACACCTCCAAAGGCCATTTTCGAAGGCGTGAAGGAAAATAAGAAGTATTACGAAGCGGTGAAGGTCGGAATCCGTTTGGATAATCCGGAGGATACGATTAAATCCATCACTGTAAATGGCGAGCCATTTACTGGTGATGCGGTGACAAGAGACGGCTTTCAGGTGATTAAAACAACACTTAAAGACATCAAGCCGTATAAAATTAAAGTCCAGGCAGCCGATAAAGCGGGAAATGAGAAGACCTCAACACTATCATTCGAAATCGCCGAAAAGAGTGCACTCGTCAAATACTACGAAAACAAACCACTCTTCGCCGGCTCCATCGCCGGAGTTGCACTACTCCTAACAGCAGGTAGCGCCGTCATCGCTAGAAGAAGAAGGGTTGAAGAATAGGGTGTAAAAAAAGGTGTCAGGCACCACTCGTGGGCATTTGTCCTCCTGGAGTGGACACTAAATAATAACAAAGGCGATGGATTTTTCCATCGCCTTTGCATGTTCCAGCTTTATTAGTTGTTTTTTTGTTCTACAAATGTTTTGCTTTCGCTTGAGTATTCGTAGACTATATCTTGGTCATCCTTTGGAAGAATAAGCTTTTTGTCCTTGAGCTTCACATCCAGTTGTCCTTTAGCCGTAAAAATCGGTGTGAGAAAAGTGGACTCTTCTTGCTTAAGTCCTCCGGTATCGACGGAATAAACCCAGACATATGTTTCAGAGGTTCCATTGCTGGCGGCCATGATTACTTCCGGGATGTCGTCACCTGTTAAATCATATTCAGCGGAGGATAATGTAAATCCCTCTTTTAACATCCCCTTTTTATCAAAAGGGCTAGGATTGAAATTTGAGTTTAAATCCATTTGCCATTGATGGTTTGTGTTATCCGTCAAGAATAAACTTTGCGCGCCATTTGGTTGAACTTGTCCATAGATTTTCTTCACCTGGGTGCCTTCAAGGGTGATATCAAACGACTGACCATCCTCACCTACACCCGCATGTTTAAATCCCGCTAAAGAAATCGGAAGGTTTTCCTTCTGATCCACAGCAGGATCTTCCTTTTTAGCCGCTGCCGTCTCGCTTGTTTTCGGAACCTTAGGTTTTGCCTCTTCCCCAAACAACTGATGAAGTCCAAACCAAGTCCCGCCGCCGACTCCGCCTAGGATGACAATTGCCAATCCCAATTTCAAGCCATACCGTCTTAGGAACTTTACAAACGGGCTGGCCGTTGCGGTTTCAACGTCCTTTAGTAATTTTTGAAGGCTGGAGTTTTTGATTGTTTTCAGCTCATTACGGAGCGCTTTATTTTTCCAAATCGATTTTGGACTAGAGATTAAATATTTTCTTAGTGACCATTTATAGCGCGGATCAATCTCAACCTGTCTTGCGTTCCCGCGAATAAAGGCAAACATCGTCTTCTCATTACTGTGCCTTACGAGGTGTTCGAATAATCCTGGATAATCCACCCCGTTAGCTTCCGAGCCAAAGGCAATTAAAAGCAAGGGAATTTGTTCAGGAGCAGGATTATTTCGTAATATCCGCAACAGGACATCGCGCAGCTGTTCGCGCTCTACGACGGTTAACAATTTTAAATTAATCAACTCAGCTTGCGACGGGCTGCTGATGAGCTGGTAAAGGACATTGGTAACCTGATAGTTACTCTTTGCTTTTGCATCCTTTAGGTCGATTACATTTAATTTTTTCGGAAAAATGGTCCCGAATGACAGAATGTCCTCTGTGGAAATGTCCCGTAAGCGCATCGTACGTAACAGAGCCATCTTAACATTGGCCAGCAATTTGTTCTTAAATTCCGGAAACGGAGCAGTTTGATGCTCGATTTTAAAATCACTCACGGCCAGCACCGCCTTAAATGGCTTCTTTTCATTGCTGATCGCGGAGATGGCCTTTTTTATTGCCGTCGTTTTAAATTTCTCGATACTCAAAAGATAGGGTGAGCCCAGCATTATTTTCAGCTCATTAAGGATGTCTTCAATGCGGACAACCTGTTTAAAACGTTTATCAAGATAGGGCTCAAGGAGGACATCATAATCTGGATGCTCGTTAATAAATATCAATAACGCCTCATGGCAGTGCTTGTCCTGTTCAATTTCTTTCCATAATTTATCGAACAATGGGTCATGTTGATAATACTGAAGAGTCTCAAGGATGAAAGTGAGCGCCTCATCACAGCGCATGGATTTGTTGATGGCAATGACTGCACCAATGTAATCGAGCGCTGGCCTGGGATCTGCAGCTAATTTCTCCTCCGCTAACAGCTGTAAAAACAGCTGAACCAACTCTGGTTTCGCTTCAATTTTAGCCTGAGAAAATTTCAGCAAACTATGTAAAAAGCCAATTTTATTCTTCTGATATAAAGAAAGGTCGCTAGAGGTTAGCGTCAAATAAATCGCTGTTAACTGGTAATAGCTTGCTAGTTCCAGCTTCTGCTCGCCGCTCAAGCCTGATAACGCCATCTCTGCGAACGTAAGAAACTCATCAATCCGCATCGATTCAGAGAAATGGTGGAGGGCAAAGTCCAAATATTCGTGCTCCTGGCCATCAATATCAACACCGGAAATGCGGCCGCCGCCAGCAAAATCGAAAATAAACTGCTTTTCAATCGAACGGTCGGCGACATTTAACGTGCCCGGCTCATAAAACATCACATGAAGATAATTCTTTCCTGCCGGCTCACTCGAAAAAGTCAGCGCCCCTAATTTCCGCCGGTGGGCATATGGCAAATAAAGATAGATCAGTTCTAACAGCTGTAAGGCATATTTTGAATATTGCTCCACTGGTACACCAAGCGAAATGAACACCTTTTTTTTCCCGGCAATCGACGACATCACAGCATACAATAGCTGCTTAAAATGCACTTCAGTCATCCCTAACACATCAAGAAGGTCATTTTTCACAGATAGAATATCCGTCTCGCCATGGCCAACAGCCTTCCGCTCCGCCAGGACCTTTCCCAATCCGATATCGTAGGAGGTTTTAAAGTCATTCAGTTGAAAAAGCCTGCTAGGCTGTTTAATCCAGTCATCCTTCATGCCTTCCGGAATAATATAGTTATGCATGAAGAAGGTGCTCCGCTGGCCGGTGAAATCAGCGGGCACGAACACGGACTGACCGATTACAAGCTCACCGGTTTCCGGCTGAAAAATCGTTACGGCTTCTGGATAAAGGGAAGCGTCCTTTTCACCGCGCTCGGTTAATGTTTGGGGCGCATGATACATACAAAACGGGTGCAAATACTTCTTCACAAATGCTTTATCAAGCCCTTCAGAAATCGCAATCGTGTCATAGCCGTCGGTCGCGTGAAAAATCCCGCCACGTTCCCGGGTATACATCTGTTGTTGAATGAACTTATCGGTCACTGCTCATTTCTCCCTTCAATATACCCCAGCTTATAAAGCAGCCAGATAAACGGCTCATCAACACGGATCGGACTAATAATGCCGCTGACCTGCTGATCGACCGGGTTGCTTCCAAGGGCGGATACCGCAAAATAGGAAGTATCCTTAAAATAAACATCAAGGGCATTCACAAACGGAATATCGACTTTTTGCAGGAAGCGTCTGATTTCGCCGTTGATATTTTCATATTCATCGAGATTCAGAAAGCCGCGATGGGTGACATTATGAAAAACATTGCTGTTATTGCGGATATATTCACCTTCTTCGTGTTTTAGGGCATTTAAGAGGTCGCTCTTCGTTAACACGACGGCGGTTGGGATATCCGTTTTACTATGTTCTTGATGGGCAATGAAATCGCCAAACAGCGATATCACGACCTCGCGTGGCTCATCGGCTAAACCAACAATCTTCCCGGGATTTTCACCCATTTGATGGAGCAACTTTTCACGGATGGCGCGAATCTGCATCGGATCAACAAGGAAGAGAATGCCCGCTGAATTTTTGATATGGGCCGCATGCAGCTTAATGTATTCCTTGTCGGTCATCCCTTCGCCAGCAACGTCGAAAAATACGAGTGTCAGCGGCGCTTGGTCCTCATCCTTAAAGACAAATTGAAAAATAAACGGCTCCTGCCGGTTAGTTGTTTCCGTTGATTTTAGTAATTTTCCATTTTCAAAAAGCGGAATTTCGTACTCTCTGCGGAATCGCTTGCTAATTTCATTATCAAGCGGAATACAAGCGGCATCGAAATTGTTCGCGGTCACATGCTGCAGCGTATGAATCAGCGACGTCATGTAAACGGATTTACCGACGCTTGTGGCGCCCACAATCGAGACGATATTGCTTGGATGCTTGCCCGCGGTAACCGGAAGGTCGTTATGGCATGCCGGGCATAAGCGATTCTTCGTCACGACCGTATATTTATCAGAGACACCCATAAGAACACGGTCAGAATAAATTTTGTTTTCATCAGGAATCAGTGCCGGATAAATAATCGCCTCAAGTTCATCAATTGGGGCGAGCCCGAATTTCTCGCGATATTTGTTCAATAGTTCATCTTCCTGAAGCGCTAGCGCCTCATCATCGTCACGATGGTGGGCCGCACGAAAGACGACGTCTTCATGATGAAATTTTGAAAAACAGTACGGACAGACAATATCGTAAAATGGCAATCTTTCTTTCGGCGGTTGTTTTTTTTCAAAGATACGTTTTAGTAATGCAAACATGTAAGGGCCCCCTATTATTCAGGAATTAGCTCGAAATTTTGCGCTGATGTCCTTCCGTTGCTAAAAAAGATGCGAATAAACTCATTTTTGTCGATTTCAATTTCCGGCGCTACCGTTTTCCCTGAGGGGAAGCCGCGCACAAATGGATAGACCGTCCCGTCTTCAATCGAGATTGGAACGCCCCCGCTTTTTTTCACATATACGAGCAGTTCTTTATCAAGCTCAAGCTCAGACATGATCGATATTTTGACCTTTTTCCGAGACTGAAAGAGTTTATTTTTATACGTGATCGAAAAATAAATCTTCGCTTTCGAGCCGGAAATAAAAATAAGATTTTCATCGTTTTCCTGCCTGTAAATGACGAGTTTTCCGTCCCGTTTCTGGCAGGGGAAAATACGAAACGCATACCGGCCAATCGCATCGATTCTCCCAAGATATCCCTGGTTTGCTTTATATTCCTCACGGGTGTAAAGTGTCAAATCCTGTTCGGTAATCTCGCTGATTGCTCGGATACCGTCGGCCGGAGCTTTGTAAATATAAACAAAGTCAATCTCGTTGGACCAAAACCAGGTGAGATGAACTTCAGAATCACGGACGGCCTTGCGTAAGTCTTTTATTTCCTGGATAGGGGAAGTAATGGGTTCCCAGTTCACCGAATATCACCTCCAACACTTTAAAGCTTAAGCGCCTTAAAATCCTTTGTTATAATGATTTTTTTTCGAGGACGGATCCCGGACTGAAAACTCGGACCCGCCGGGGTGAAGTCCCGGACGGCCGGCAAATTTCTCGCGAATCGGGATGATCATCGTTCCGAGGCCAGTCAATGCAGTCAATAATATCGCTGCGGCCATGCGGTAAGAGAATCCTGACAGCAGGCTGTCCTGCAAACCAAGCTCAAGTACAAGCCCGGCCAATAATCCGGAAATCACCCCGGTTATTCCATAGCTTTTTGCCAGGTAACGGTTGTCAAACACGATTCCGAGCGCGAGACCAAACAGTCCGCCGATTAACGTCATCAAAACAACTCGCAGCACCGCAAGATAAAGGCTGTCTTTAAACAAGCCGTGCCGTTCCGTGACGAGCAGACGGTCCTGGCTTTCTAAGTAAATTTTTTCAAACACATTTGTTAATTCATCGGCTTTTTTGACATCATAGAACGAACCGCCCGTACGCGATGCAATCAATTTGAGGAGTTGGGCGCCGCCGCGGTCAATTTTGCTCATCCCTATTGTATTAATGATAATATCATCATTTTGGTAAGGCTTGACCACTGCATCAAGGTCAAGTTCACTGTAGCCATCGGAAAACAGAATGACCATTGGTTTCCGGCCCTTCTCTTGATGGTCGCCAATCTCCCGGATGGCCGTGTCCAAGGCACCGGCAATATCAGTGCCGCCGTAATATTCCAATTCCTTGATTTGTTCCACGGCAGCTGAACGTTCGGATTTGTCGCTAATGTTAAACATCGATTTGGTAATAGAAGCTTTCTCATTAAAGGAAATGATCGAGGCACGGTGATCCGGCTCCATATTGGAAATCAGCTTACCAGCGGCCTTCAGACTTTCACGGCCAGGATCGGTTTTATTCATGCTGTCGGAAATATCCATAACCATGACAATATCGTCCGGCGGTTTGACGCTTGAGAAATTAAGAGAATATAAGAATTGAAAAATAAGTCCGGCAGCAAACAGCATCACAAGTGTCGACGGAACGAGAAACTTCCAAGAAAGACCTGAGTATTCTAAGCGCCAGCTCCGGCCGTTAATGACCGGGCTGATAATTTCTGCCAGCAGAACTAGCAAGCCGGCAATAAAGGCCAGCTGGCCAAAATAGGCGCCCATTAACAGGATATTGGGCCAGACGCCGTAATAGGACTCCAATAACCATTCGCCAATTACAGCGCCAATAAATCCGGCGATAATACTAAATATAAAAAAGAGGAAACTAAATTTTCGAACCGGCATCTTTAAAATCTCCTTAAGAAATAGAGTTGGTTTTTACGGCTTCGGAATGGAATTGATAACCATTTTCGCAGTACGCTTTGTAGTATCGTTGACCGTTGCGGTAGTACATTAAGTCTTTTAGCTGGAAGCCTCCCATCAGAGCCAGCTTTTCAATGCCACTCGATTTTTTCTCATGGGTGCAGCCCGCCTTGTACTGCCTTGTTTCCTGTTCTTTTTCTAAGGCATATTTCATGAATTTGCTGTAAAAATCACCAAAGAAGTACCTTTCCTCGTAGCGATGTTCATGGGTATAGTTATAAACTTCAATATGAATCGCCGAATTTTCTTGGAGGCGGGCATTTAATTGCTTGAACAAATCCTCTTTGGAAAGAACATCCCGGTTGTCATAGCGCGTCATGACATTGGCCCGTTCTAACAGCTCATCTTCAAAGCTGCGGTGGAATTCCTCCTGCGTTAACACCTCACGATTGCAAATGAGCAGGACTCTTTCTAACAAGGCCGCAGCGCCGTTTTCAAGCAAGGCAAGCAGGTTTCCGAAGAAGCGCTCATCCATCAGAAAGTTTGGCCCACGTTTTTCCTTCAGCTTTCCAGTTATCGCGCTAATAATCTCCCCATAGTATTCGGCGATATTTTGATCCAAATAATCATCGGCATCATAAAGACTCTCAAGCGCCGCTTGCTTCAGGCAGGATTCAACCTCGTCAATGAGTTCCATTTTCTTGCGGATATACAGGTGTCTCGCTTCTAACACCTCTAGGTATTGCGTTAATATCGCTTGTTTTACCTCAAGCTTGAGTATTTCGTACTTTGCCCCGTAAACCGCATCGAAAAAGTAGCCCAGGAAGCTGTTTAGGTTTTTCTTATCGGCAAAAGGGAGGTAACTCTTTTTGAAATCACAGCTGTCGACCATTTGCTGGCAGAGCTGCTCGAGCTCTGCTTCTGCTGCTAAGCGGTCGTTTTTTGTGCTCCGGAGCCGTTTTTGGATTTCATTGATGACACTCACCTCAGACGGGGAAGAATCCGGGGCGGTCCATAAATAGGCGCAATATATGCCGTAGTTTTCATGATTGATCACATTGTCAGCGAGGCAGCGCCTGATATTCTCTTTTAAGTCCAGTGTTTGTAAAAACGAGCGGACAGGCTCTTCAAAGTTGACGGCGAAAAACGCTTCCGTACCGCCTTCATACAAATATTCTTCCGCTTCCTTAACCGACATTCTTTTGACGGTTTGATAAGAATGGGAGACCGCCATTAAGCTATTCATGTCTGCTAGTTTTTCGGCGGACGGCAGAAACTTAAGAAAATATTTTTGAAATGACGCCTCAGATAGTCCTAGCAGGTCGAGGACTTTTTCAACCGGCTCGACACTTGAAGCTTTTAAAGACGCAAGGACTTCATTGAAAAAATGGCTTGCCGCTTGAAGCGCAATCGCTTTGTTGGGGCGGTTCACCTTGGCAAAGCCCGCGGATGCGTAAACTGGTTCCGCTGAATTACCCCTGATTCCTCTTTTGAAATCCTGATGATTATAGCTGTCCATCTTTTCATGGTAGTCGGTAATCATTTTTCGGTTTTTTAAGAGATTGAGATTGCTGATAATCTCATAGTTTTGTCGATTAGCATCACTTGAAATTAACCCATCTTCATTTTTGTCGCTTAATAAATAGACCAGGTCAAAGAGTGGGGAAGGAGGGTGACTAACCGGCAGCCTCAAGTGATCCTCAGTCAGCTGGATGTCCTTTTCAAAGCTGTATTCATCGGCTTGATAGCGATCCAGTTCGTTGAGAAAACTAATCCCGGCCGCCGTCGACAGGGAAAAGTTATCGCCATCCTGCTTTTCCTTGATCAATCCATATAAATCAACCTCAACAAGTCGGAACGACTCCTGGAGAATACTTTTTAACAGCAGCGTAAATTCCTGGATCAGGATATTGGCAGGGTCGTCGATCGCCGTCACCACACAAACATTGACTTTTTGCAATGAGGAATAAACTTTGCCGTATTCTGCGACCTTTGATGACAACTTTCGAAAGGATTTATTCAGTTCGATCAGCAAATTTTCTTCACGGTAAAAGGCATCGTAAATGCCCTTGCGTTTGTATTTACGGTCAAGTCCATGGCCGGGGATCTGGATCGATAACAGATTATCCCTCGTAATGGTGTTTGTTTGATGGGCGTGAAAATATAAGACTCCCGAGCTGTTATGCCATTTCTCTTCATTAATCGTTATGACCGACTGGAGCGCATCCTTGACAGAATCACCCAAAAATAAAAAGACAATCGGATGGTTGACACTGCGCTGTTCATTTTCTTCAAGTGTCATTTTCTCAAGCTGGTTAGCATAGGTGTTGGCATACTTTTGTAGAAGTTCTCGCAAGCTGTTCCCCCCCAAGCTGGGTATGATAAGATGGCAGGCCACAGCAAATCCCGCATGTGGCCTAATCCATTATCTGTATTCATTTCATTACGACTTCAATTGCCGTAGCATTTCATTAACTTTTATCATCATTTCTTTGTAGAAGCTGTACAATTCTTCGCCGTTGACAAGGTCTTTGTAGTCGTAATCAAGTGCTTCTTTTTCCTTTTGATACGCCGCAGCCATTTCCTCTAATGCCGCAGTCAGCTCGGCCGCCGTTTCTTGATTAATTAAGTCATTGCTACGCCGCTCCGATTTCTTTTCAAGCTGGTCCATCTGTTTTGGACCTAATGCTTTAAATGCCTGATAAATCTCGAAATCAACAAACTTCGTTGTCTTCATTAAGTTAACAAACGGTTCCCATGCATCTTCCTCAATCTCTTTATCGTAGACGTAAAGGGCGCCGCGTTTGCGGATAGTTTTGGTGTAAACGGCCTGGATGAACTGATTTAACGATGCTTCTTTTTCATTTTGTGAGGCAATAAATTGCTCAATCTCAGCAATTTTTTCACGGATCTGGCGATACTTTCTCACTTCCAATTTCACCTTTTCAATCAGCTTCGGCGAACGGATAAAGTTTTCCTTAGCCATCTCCAGGTTCGTACTGCCGAAAATATCACTCGCACCAGCGGATTCCATCCCACCGGCCGTCATTTCTTTCAACTGGCGGTGGACTTGTTTCAAATTCCCAAGACTTGCTTTGTCTAAATTCATTGGATCCACTTCATGCTCCGCAAATAACGCTTCTAGGTTCACGTCTTTTGTAAACTGGCACAAGAAGCGGGCACTCGTGTTTTGATCGGAGTTCTTCTCGCTAATCGTGCCGAATTCCACCGCTTGGTTAAACATGGCACGGATGCTGGCATTGTATGCTTTGACCCTCTGGTTTTCGTACGTATCTCCCCATGATTTTTCCGGAATCGGCGACGGGAGGAAGGCCCAGTTTTCCTTATCCGTTTGGACAAGATGGCGGCCGACACCTTCTTTTTCTAAAATCGTTTTTTCGTACGATTCCTCGTATAATGATAATGGTGAATACGAGTACAACGGGATTCCATTTTTTGTATTTAACCAGAAGATACGATTCTTTAGCTCGCTTTGTTTAACCGTGAAGCGGGAAATGCTTGTTTTCTGGTAATTTTTTACCCCTGCCAAAATATTTGGCGCCTTCACCGGAACAGAAACAAATCCCCATTCAGGGAAATGAAGCGAGCTGTGTCCCAGGTGGAATACCGGCAAGGCATCATGGTCAAGACGGGCGGCAATTTTTTCTTCGATAATCCGGTCGATTGGCATATCATCGCCGTATTTTAACCATAAAAAATCTTCCATTGATTTAGTGATCAATTCGCCGAACTGGTCTGTCAGGAACTCGGAAACTGTACCGACAACATCGACGTCTGAGTCCTTGACCCAGTAGGCCGATTTTTCAAGGAGCATTTCCGACCATTGCTGGACGAGCAGCTCGCCATCCTTGGAATCAAACATGCGCTGGATTTCGCGGGCGACATCCGGGACGCTGACAAGGTGCCAATAATAGGTCACATCGTTTTCGCGGTTGACTTCCTCGCCATTTACCAAAATGTCGGCATTTTTCTCAAAAATTCCTTTTAAGGTTTCGAGGATTTCCTTATAGACTTCATAAATTTTGTTATTCTGGCTGTTTAAGAGCTGGTACAGGTCCTCGTAAAATTCAATCATTTCGTCGATGCGGGCCTTATCTGCTCGGGCATAAAACTCATTCAGCTTTGCTTCAATATAGGCATTTTTTTTCTTATCCTTTGAGATGAAGGCGCTTCTGGCATCCTCTAATTTATTGGAGGCATGTTCCTGCTCCGATTGAATCGCCTTTGGCAGCCGCTCCGAGCGATCGCGCAGGCCTTCAATGTAAGCCTGCAGTGTTTTTAATAAACAAAAGCCGTCATTGGAGTGAATCAGGCGCGATGCATAGATGGGGCCTTTTTTTGGATGCAAAAATAAACGATTCATCTGGCTGCGGAACTCTTCCATGATTTGTCCCGGCAGCTGTTTCTTGCATTTTCGGTACTCTTCTTTTGCTCTCAGCAAAAATTCACGGTCCAGCTCCTCGTCGATATTGACGGCCCCTGTTTTAATCACGTTGGTGTACGAGAATCGGTCGCTGTGTTCAAAACCGGATAATGGCTCAGGCACACGCTCATTAAAGCGCTGGTGGACGGAATCCGGGTCAATTCGCAGTTTCTCGGCAAATTGCTCGACATCGGTCTGCCCTGGAACCGAATCAAACATGTTGTTCATTTTCTCAAACAGTTTATAGCCGATATAGGTTGTCATTTCTTCAAGCGGGATTTCTGCCATCGAAGCGCCGATTACACTGTATTGATAGTTGGCTGAATACGGTTTGTGCATGCCGGCAATCAAGGCGCGAATATTGCTGATGTAATCGTGGATGGCAAATTCATCCGAATGCTTTTCTTCATTGGCCATGAAGTTGGTGATATTTTCCGCTGTAACATTCATGCAGTAATCATAGGCATTCTCAAGCCATTTGCCTTCCAGGTTCGTCCCGGAGATTAAGTGGCAGAGATTAAACGGCGGCAGCTGGGAATTAACCGTCAGCATATTGCCGTATTTCTGGATAAAACGTTCTTTACGGTCATCACAGTTCATCCAGTAGTCAAGTTCTTTTAAAGCGGCATAGCCGTTTTTCGTGATATATTCGGCTGTGTGATAGTTTATTCCTTTTTTGGACAGATTCACGTCAGGCGTGAATAGATAGCCAAGGATGTTCAAGCGGTCGGCGCCCTTGACGCCGAATTTTTGATCCATAATCCCCCGGACGATGTAGGCAATATCAAGGAAGCAGCCGCTTCCCGTTCCTCCGGAAAGCCCGGTAAGGATGAAAACATATAAGCGCTTCCCGGACCCTTCGAGGACGGCATTAATTTTTGTCTGAATGGTTGTGACGACTTGATTGATTTTGGTAAACATCAGCAGCCGTCCGGCCTGGCGGATCCCGGAGGCGCCGCTGATTCCATCGGTAATGGAAAGTTCGGGTGACAGCCATTCTTTTATGTAGGGCTCCATCGTGCTGCGATTGGAAAGAACGCTCCCGATTTCCGGATTGGAAAGCAGGACGAATTCTTTAATAGGGTCGAGCCCAATCCCGTTGTATTTTTTGTTGCGGTCCTGCTCATTGGTTTCGAATGCCAGGAACTCAATATTATTCGGCTTTTCCTTTTTCTTCTTCGATAATGGATCCTGTGGAAGCTTGAATCGGCGGTTTACTTGATATTTCAACCTGAGCAGGGCATCAATCCCTGTGCCGCCGAGACCGATGACGAGCATCGGATTATCAATCGTATCAACGCGGATTTTCTCCGAAATAATCCCTCCGCCTAAGGAAACATCTAATTGCTGGATATGTTCTTTGACATTTGCTTTCATGCAAAAATTCCTCCCTGATGTGTTCTTTATGAGGGGTGTCAGGCACCGCTTGCCGTGCCTGATAACCTTTACGTCTATTTAACTTATATACTCGATATATACTGATTTATTAACCTTTTTTAACACGATGCGCAGGCGGTCGTTTTTCTTCACTTCGCGGCCGCGTTTCGCATCAATTGCCCGGCCGCCTTTTTCAATCGTGCAGTCGGAGTTATTGACGAGCATCAGGTTATCACCGGAGGCCGGCTTGAAAATGATTTGTTCCGTTTCCCCGAACTCCGGGGACAGCGACAACAGCTGATAGAGAAGGAATTTGCCTTTAAAGCCTTTTAATTTCTTGAATTGCGGATTGGTGCGTTCTCCTGTATCTTCATCCTTTATTTCGATGACGATTTGCCCGCTAAAGCCGCGGTTCTTCTCTTTCATTTTTGCGAAGAGGAAGTAAACAAGGGCCGCAAGCAGGAGGGCACCGATAATCCCAATGACGACATTGAGCCAAGGGAATGGTTTTTCAACCTCCGTTTGACTTGGTTTGGTCACTTGAGAAGCCGCCTGCGTTTTTTGCACAGTAATCTTTTGCGGCGGCGTTTCCCGGAAAAAGCTATTGTCCTCTGCCTTGACTACGACCTCATAGTTTGCAGCATTTCCAAGCTTGAATTGGCCAGCAAAGCCTAAGGAATCCGTTTGGAGGGCAAATTCCTCTGTTTTTCCTTTGTCGAGGTCTTTGACAAACAGAGTTGCCTTCATGGATTGATAGATATCCTTGTCGCTAATCGCTTTGCCGTTATCCTCAAAGAAGGCGCCAATCTTGACGGTGTCGCCCGCTTTGTAGCTCTGTTTGGCGAGCGAAGCCAGCTTTAGCTGCAGGTCATAGTTGAAGACAAGATTAATATCGATTTTATCCTTTGGCACCCCTTTAACCTTCAGTGTCCAATCGCCTTGAACAGGCTTCATCAGCTTGACCATGGAGTACGCCTTCGATTTCGACAAGAGGACTTGGTCGGATGGAATGGCCAGTTCTTTACCGGAAGGGTCGATAAGCTTCACTTCAACCGGCTGACTGGAAATTAACGAAATATTTGCCTCTAAGACATTTTCATTCGGAACATTAATTTGAATATCTTGGAATTGCCCGTTGCCAACGATTTGGTTAACAGGGACGACTTTTAACTTTAAGTGGTTTGCAAAAATCTCACTGAGGATCGCCGGGAGCTTATCCGCTGAGCTCGTCTCAAAGAATTTCCCGTTCGTGCTTTTGGCGACATTTGTCAGCACATCCTTGTTGAGCTTGCCATCGGCATTCAAGCCAATCGTATAGATGGGATATCCCTTGGCCTTCGCTTCAGCAACTGCTTTTGCAAGGTCTTCATCCGCTTGCTTGAGTGTTTTCTGTTTCTTCGGGTCAAGTTCATTGTTGCCGTCGGCCAGGACGACAATCAGCGGGAAATACCCTTGTTCGTGGCTTGAATCCAGCACCTTGACAGCTTCCTTTACCCCGGTGGATATATCCGTATACATATATTTTTCAATTGAATCGATGAACTCTTTCAGATCGTTCTTGTCCTGTTCTGACTGGATTTTGACAAGCGCCTTTTCACGCATCACTTCATCGGAATAAGCAATGGCGCCAATCTTATCTCCTTTGAGGGAGGCCATATCAATAAACATCTTCATCGCTTCATTACTGATGCTGTTTGGGTCGCTGCTTTTCATTGAATTACTAACATCAACTACGAGCATCCCTTCAATTCTCGATGTAGAGCTTAACGGACTTGCGGCGTGTACAAATACGGTGCTTAAATTGCCGAATAGACAAGCGATGACTATCAAACTACTAACCCATTTTTTTAACATCTGTGTGCAACCCCCACCAGCAGTTTCCTTTTTCGCGCAAAAGTAACAAGTTTCTGCGTGATATCCCCATTTTACCATCACTGCCAGAATATACCCAAACAAAAATTCCTAGATATAATAAAAAATTCCTATTATAATATAAATTAATGTATTTAATGGAAAATCTATGTAACTTTTTGCTGAAAAATAGCTGGTATTTATCCGAATAGGAGGATGCAGAATGAGTATTTATAGTATTGTGTTTACTAGTATTCTAGTTTTAATCCTTATCTGGAAAGCGTATAAATTATTCAAAAATAAACGGAACAGCGGTGACTTCGAAGGGATTGACGATGAATTAGTGATTATGCTTAATGAAGGTGATTCTATTGGCTAAACAGGCCGTACAGTTATCAAAGAAGAAGCGGACGAAATATCGCTATCAAAAGCTGAAGATGTGTAAAAAATGCAATCGTTATTCCGTCCTTAAGGATCAGAACTGCTCGAAATGCGGCGCCGCTTATGTTGGCATCGATAGATTAGTCAGAGCGATTTTTAAAAACCGTTTACTTACCGAAGCGATGTGGATTTTAATCATTGTAAGCATTGGCATTGTTGCCGCGCCAACGGTTCAAACATTGTATTATTCCTTAATCGCCGGTTTAATTTTTTGCATCAGTTATGTCGTCTTGACGTTCGTCTTCATGAAAAGTGAGTTTTTCACCCAGCTCAAAAGGCTCCTCAGGTCTGATTTTAAAAGAATCCAAGCCGGCATCCAGTTTGACAGCGAGCTAGCCAAAGCGGATGTCAAAGAGGAGCGGCTCGCCCCCGCCTATGAAAAGCTCCGCGAGATTGGCGATTTTATTTATAGTGATCAAGTGAAAATCCGCCGCGTGATGGTATTAAACGAAATTATCCTCAGAAGTGACATGGAGCTTGAGCTTGAACCGCTTATTCCTTCATCCTATGATAAGGATTTTGTGCAATATGCCTTAGAGGTGTTAAGAATTAATCGGACATTGATCACGAAGAAGTGCATCGCCTATTTTATCCACTATCGTGATGCGATTGTCATTGACTTCGGGATGGATTCGCTCATTGCTGTTGCTGGAACATCGTTACGAATGAAACTGTACATTGTTGAATTTTCCGAGTTTATTGAGGAATTTCTTGAATACTTTCCAAAGGAACGTGTCCTTCGGCTTTGTAATATTCTCTATTCCAACCCTGAAATGGACTGGGGAGGTCTTGGGGAAAAGACAAAGCGTTTGGTTGCGATGAAGTATAATTACGACCCCGATTTCAAACGGTTTGTTTCGTAGAAAGGACACAAGCGCCATGTTTAAATTGACAGTTTATAAAAAAGTGAATATGTCCCGGAATTTTTTCCTGCTCATTCTGATTTTTCTGCTTGTGCTTGTCGGTGCCAAAATTATCATGGCCCATGAAAAAATCGCGACCTATCAGGAAGCAATGCAGCTATATAACTCGGGGAACTTGCGAGCCGCAGAAAAGAAGTTCCGAGCAGCAAAGCTGAATGTGGTGGTCTCAGATCATAATCAGGACATCAATCGGAAGCTGTCGATTCTTTCACCGATTCGTGAAGTAATCGAGGATTTAGATGAAAAAGCCACTGGCTATTACAAGCAAAAGGACCTCGACAAACTTGTTGATATGTTCAACCGCTGGCAGGAGAGCCGGAAGAAATGGGTGTCAGGCACCGCGATTCAAAAGCAGATGTATGAAGAAATGGTCGCGTTTACGAAGCTCGATCAGGACATGCTTGGATATTTTTCGGAGATTAAACAGACGAATCTCGCGAAATTACAAAATTATTCGCCAAAGAGCAGTGCTGAAGAGGAAGAGGTTTTTTACCGCTTGAAACAGGTGCCCGCTGAATATTACGGCGGCGACCCTGCAAAAACGAAAGAAATCCAAACCGCTTTCCAAACGTATTACACGGCCATGCTGAATAAATTAACCGCAGCGGGAGCGCCTGTTGTTGATATTACTGTCGAGGGGGAGCGCCACTTCGGGATGCTTTCCAAGTTTTCGATTGATTCCCGCTGGCTTACTGACACCCTTGACAGCCATTTGGTCCAAGTCCTTTCCGCGGCGCTTACAAAGAAGGAGTATTCCACCTTTGCTGAGCAGGCAAATACCGTGAAAAGACTATCAGGAATCATGGGTGCGGCTAAAGTTTTTCCGTTTATTGAAAAATCGAAGACTGACTTACTCGCCAATGCAAAGAAGCTCGTCGAGGGCAATAAGTTCGCGGATGCGATCAGCATTTATGAAGCCTTGAGACCATTAGAAAATACCGATCAGCTTCTCGCCAATGCCAACATCGCTTGGGATAAATATGAACCGCTTCGCGTCCTCCAGCGACTGTATCCTGGTAAGGAATTTCCTAATTTTGTGAACGCAAAAAACAAATGGGGAGCAGACAGTGTGATTGCGGCCATCTCCAAAGACGGCGGGATTTATCTTGGCAAGCTTAAGGGGGAAGAGCCGATGGTGGTGACCGAAGGAAGTATGGAGGGTTCGCCAACTATAAATAAGCTCACATTCCAAAGCAATTTGAGCCAATCCGATTATCCGGTTATATACATTGAGGCAAAATCTTCGGAACGGAAACATCATTATTTAGCTTATGAAGTCCGCGCCAATTCGATGGGGAAAATTCTTGATGTCGAAGCGGATAATCTAACCGTTGAAGCGAGAAATGTTTTATTAGCTGATAATCCGACCGGTTCCGGAGCAGGTCAGCTGGCCTACTATGAGCCCGACAGCGACGGAGACTATCAGTTTACAAAAATAAAAGTAGACTATATCGATATTTCAGTTAACGATATTGCCCAGTACTACGGGAAAAAGGTCCGCTTCACTGCCTTCAGTACCGCGAATCAAAACGGCGGTGCCCTGGTCACCTTATCGGAAACCTATAACTATAGTGCCGACCGCTGGGAAAAAACTTATGTCTTATTAAAGGGACAATCAACACTGACGATCTACAGGGACTATACCGTTATCGGAACGTTTACTAGCTACACAAACATTACCGATGATTATGGCGAACAAATCCGCGTGCCGGTCTTCCAGATTGAAAAAATAGAATAATAGCAAAGGCCGGTCCTTCTAAGGGACCGGCCTTTGTTATTATTCTTTAGTGCCTGACAACGGGATAAAATGATTAAAAATCCCGATTGAAGTGACTTTTCCCATACCCACTTCGGTAAAATCCGTTTTGTAGATGGAAAAAATAAAATAATCTTCCTTTGTGGTTCCTGCATCAAAAATGGATTTCCCGGCAAGTGTTAGAATGCCTTTTTCCAGCAGGGTTGAGGATTTATCGATTGTCTTGTGATTAATCCATTCGAGATAGTCCGAACGTTCAGGATTTGTTGCTGATAAAATGAGTATTGCCGCGACCAAGAGAATGATGGAAAAAAGACGTTTCATATAGCCAATCTCCTATTCATTTAGTTCCTATCTGTTAATTTTTATATAATAAAGTATAAATTGGAAGATACTTTTTGTAAATAACCACACTTTTTATTTTCACGGGAAACGGTGAAAAATGACTATCGTTATGTTAAATTATTACTATTACAATCTCGTAATCGCAACACAATGTTTAGGCAAATAAATTTGAAGGAGACAACATCTTGACAAGAAAATGGAAGTGGACGCTTTGCTGTTTCCTTTTCCTGCTGTTTTTAAATGGGTTTGGGATACTAGCGGTAACTATTTTAAGAAGATAGAAGGAACGATGATTTCTTCGACCAAATAAACTAGCAGGGAATGACGTTATGACAACGAATTTAACAAAACCGATTTCAAAGAAACTGCTTATTTCCATCCTTGTCGTGACCATTGGCGCGGAGGTTCTCCTCTATCTAACGAGGTACAGCTCGATGGCCGGCACCTTGTATGATGCCCTTATGGTGTCTTCCTTTTTTATCGGCTGGAAGCTTTACCGGCGCCTCGGCAGTCCGCACGACAAAGCGAAAACAAAACGGCAGCTAACGCTTCAATTCACAGGTGCCTTTCTGATATTTTTCCTTGGAAGTACCGTAATTAATGTTTATTCAAATAGCACCTTCCTGGACTTTAGCGATGATTATGATCAGTATGTTCAATTTTATGCCGACACGCAGGCGTATGACCCCGGAGTTGAAGAAACGACGACAGAACCTGTTTGGGCTTTTTTCAAAAAAGTCGATTTGGTGGGCTACGATATTTTCGCAGACACTCTCGCTGGTTTAGAGGAAGTTTGGCGGCTGGCTTATATCATTCTCTTGCTCGTAATCTTTAAAAAGATTTTCCGGAAGCGCTGGGAGAGCGGCCGAAGAGACATTTTCCTGATGACGGCGCTGTTTCTTACATCCATCCTGTTCGGTATCGACCATACGTTAGATTCCGCGCAGCCATGGTCGATCAAAATTGGCGCCATCGTTACTTTCGCCAACATGGGGCTCTTATTTGGCTTAATCTTATTATGGACACGAAACCTATGGGTGACCGTGCTCGTTCACTCCCTTTACGATATAGCAGCCACACTGTCATGGTACTATGTCGAATACGCCGTCGAACTATTTGCCCTTGCCGTATTCGTTGTCCATCTGATTTTGTTTACGCTGGAAAAAGTGCACCAAAGACGATTAGTACGAGAGTTGGAGTTGATAGAGCTGCACCAAACAACCGACGTATTACAAAACGCCGAATAACCATTCTCTAAAAATTGAAAGAGCTGACGCTATTGTTGCTAGCGTCAGCTCTTTGTTAATTAATTTGATAGGATTTTGAATTAATCCAATATTGAACCGTTCCGTCTTCTTGGACGACATAATCAATCTTTTCCTGTTCAAAAGCTTTTAATAAACTATCGGCGGCCAATTCTTGCTTCACATTCAGCTCCATTAAATATTTATTAAGCCGAACCGGGTCAATATTATTAGCTACAAGATAACTAAGGATCGCAAGCCGCTGTTCCATTACCGCAATCATATCCTGATGATGATTCTTAAGGCTGGCCGGGGCCTTGACAGCCCTTTCCTTAGATAAAAACTTAGCCTGTGCTTCTTTGGCCTCCTGGAGATCTAGATTCCTTTTTTCCAGAATGTCATTCAGTAATTGTCCGCTTTGCTTAGAATAGTTTTGCTCGATTGTTAAATAGGAAACAATCTCCTCATGATTGGAAAATGATAAATTTAAGATAATAAATGAAGATAATAAAAAGACTCCGATTAGCGAAAAAATCCATTTATTCATCGAGCGTTTGCTAGCAGGAGGGTTGCATTCCACTTCCTTATTGAAAAGGCCGTTAGCATGCAGTTCCTCCAGCTCCTGCTTCACTTTTTGTTGGGCGGGGGTCAGCATCTTCAGCCCTCCGTTTGTAATAGAATGGAAATAAACTATTACTATCCTACTACAAAAAGTGACAAAAAATCTATTGATTCCCGAGTTTTTCAATAAATGTTTTGCTGAGTAAATGGGTTCAGGACGTTTGCTGCCTTTCTATTAGCAGAAATAGGTACTGATATTTTTTTACGATAAGACTTTTATTCTTTAAAAATTACATTTAGAAGGATTTTTATTAAGTAAACGAACGGGAGCAAGCAATCTGGACAGAAAGGAATGGCTGCCCTCCGAGGTTTTTCTATGATTTCCTACAAAAAAAGATCAGTAATTCCGCCGTTTTCTGACATCGATGTATATAAAAACTACGACCATTTTCCAAAAACCCACTCAAACGCCCCTTTGGAACCGAATGCGACAATCGACATAGGTCCATTTGTCGAATATTGCGAAAGTTTTTTCTTCGTTTCCCGAATTAACTATTGACCTATACAAGGAAAAAATACTAGAATTATATTTGTATATTCCGACTTTTCTAATAAAAGGTGGGTCAATTATACGAAATGATAGGTTAATAGTTAGATTTTCTATTACAATTTTAATAGGGGGGAATTCTTTAATGAGCAATAAGAACCACAATAAGCAACGCAAAATTGCTACATACGCATTAGCGTCAGCTCTAGTATTGTCGAACTTTAGTTTAGTGTCTCAAGCATCCGCAGCTACGACCTATAAGCCTGGTGATCTAGATTCAAAGCTTAAACAATATAGGGAGCATCAAACAGCACGTCAGTCCCTGAAAGCTGCAGATTCAAAATTAAATAGTGCAAAAGCATCCCTTAAGGCCACTGACAAGGTTCGTGTTATCGTAGAGGTAGACGGGCAAACACCTGTTGAATATGCCACAAAGCAGGGGAAACTTTTCAAAGAATTATCTGAAGATATGAAAACTTCACTCGCCTCAAAGGTTGACAGCCAACAAAAATCTGTTAAGAGCAAAATTACCTCCAAAGGGATTAAAATCGACTACAAACAGCAGTATGCAACTGCATTCAACGGTTTCAGCGGCGAGGTTGCCTATGGAGATGTTGCAAAGCTTGAAGCAATTGCTGGGGTAAAAAAGGTTTACCTCGCCAATTCCTATAACCGTCCTGTCCTTGAACCAAACATGAAAACAAGCCATAATTTCATCCAATCTCGTGATACATGGTCCGATTCTGGATTTAAGGGTGAAGGAATGGTTGTTTCTGTTATTGATACGGGCGTGGATCCATCCCACCGTGACTTTAAAATAACAGACACTTCTAAAGATGATTTAACAAAAGATGGAGTAGCGAAGGCTGTTAAAGATAACGGCTTAAAAGGAAAGTTCTATACAGACAAAGTTCCTTACGGCTATAACTATTACGACCAAAACAATACCATCCTTGACCTTGGGCCTGGAGCAAGTATGCACGGAATGCACGTTGCCGGCACGGTTGCAGCCAACGGTGACGAAGCAAAGGGCGGTATTAAAGGGGTTGCACCAGAAGCACAGGTTCTGGCGATGAAGGTATTCAGTAATGACCCGCTTTTCCCTTCAACAACATCTGATATTTATCTGGCAGCGATTGATGATTCCATCAAGCTTGGTGCCGATGTATTAAATATGAGTCTTGGTTCCACAGCATCCTTCTATGAAGAAAACAGTGCTGAGGACCTTGCCATTCGACGAGCAACACAGAACGGGATTGTTTGTGCGGTGTCTGCAGGGAACTCACAACACCTTGGCTACGGCTGGGATGATCCATTTGCGAAAAATCCTGATATCGGCGTAGTTGGGGCACCTGGATTAAATCCAGATACCATCTCTGTTGCAGCAGCTGGAAATGAAGCCTACTTGTTCCAGCATGCGATTACGTTAGAAGGAAATTCAAACTTCTCTGCTGTAGGTAAAGGAATCGATGATTGGAACCAGCTTGTGGCCGATAATGGCGGCAAACTTGAACTTGTCAGCCTTGGAGCTAAACTTGGTACTCCAGAGGATTATGCAGGTCTTGATGTTAAAGGGAAAGTTGTCGTTGTCCCACGCGGAAGCTTAACATTTGTTGATAAAACGACAAACGCTGCCGCAGCAGGGGCTGCAGGTATTATTGTCTGGAATGCAACAAACGGAGTTCCATATGATAATCAGGGCGGCTGGGATGCGCCATTCATGTTTATCTCAAAAGCTGAAGGGGAAACGCTAAATACGGCCATTGCGGCTGGACAAAAAACCCTTAAAGTTTCACAAATCAAGAAATCTGAAAGTCCGGAAATGGGCCGGATGACAGACTTTACTTCATGGGGGACAACACCATCCCTTGAAATGAAGCCGGAAATTACCGCACCAGGCGGTAATATTTATTCAACTGTAAACAATGATAAGTATGCACTTATGAGTGGTACTTCAATGGCAGCTCCACACGTTGCCGGCGGATCTGCACTCGTTCAAGAATACCTGCAAGCAGATAAGCGCTTTAAAGATTTATCTGTAGCGGATCGAACACACTTGGCAAAAGTATTATTAATGAATACTGCTAAGGTGATCGATGATTTAGAAGGACAACCATTCTCACCACGCCGTCAAGGTGCTGGAATGATGCAAACCCATTCTGCTGTGACTACACCTGTATATGTGGTCAACAAATCCAATGGTGAAGCAAAGGTAGAATTGAAGGATTTCCAATCGAAGAAATTCGATATGACCTTCACGGCTAAAAACATTACCGACAAAGCTGTTACGTATGAAGTAAATACAAAAGTCTTAACAGATACTTTCTATCAATATGAAAAAGATGCACCAGATTATAACGCATTAGAAGCTGGTGACATGAAAGATGCCAAGATTGATGCACCGAAAACGATAACAGTACCTGCTGGTAAGTCAGTTGATTTCACTGTTAAAGTTGATTTATCCAAAGCGAAAATCCCTGGATATGATCTAGAAGGTAAAAAAGTATACCGTGATCTTAAAGAAGACATTTTCGTTGAAGGTTCTGTAAATCTTAAAGCACAGGACGAAAAGACGCCTAACTTAACGGTTCCGTATGTAGGTTTCTACGGTAAGTGGGACAACCCGTCCATCCTTGATGGATTTAAAGATTTAGGAGAAGATCGATTCTTTGATATAACTGGAATGTTTACAAAAGATAAATCGGAACACGACATGCTAATCGATGACTGGTTCCAAGCACCTATTCCGGAAAAGAATGTATGGACTATTTCACCAGATGGTGATGGCTGGAATGATGACGTGAATGTAATGCCATCATTCCTAAGAAATGCCGCGGAAGTTCAATTTAACATCTTGGATAAAGATGAAAAATTACTCCGCCGCGTGAAAACAGAAACATCCGTAAGGAAAAACTTCTATAATGGCGGCCGTGGCGAGGTTTATAACTATGAAACGGACAGAACATGGGATGGTAAAGTCGGCGGTAAAACAGTAAAAGACGGCTTGTACTATTATGAAATCAAATCTGTTGTCGATTATGCCGGCGCAAAGTGGCAATCGAAGAAGGTTCCAGTTTTAGTTGATACGGTAGCTCCAAAGGTAGAAGCAACCTATGATGCTGAAAAGGGTGCTGTAACGTGGAATACGACTGAAGAGGGTTCAGGTGTAGAGGTTTACGGCATATGGGTTAACGGGGAGTTCCAAGATTGGGTTGACGGCAAGGCTACTTCCTACGTGATTAAGAATGCACCAGAAAAAGCAGTAGTGGAAATCCTTGCTGGTGACTATGCACAAAACGTTTCAGTAGAAACTGCAGCTATCGGCGATGTCGAAATGCCGCTCATCTTTATTACTGACGGTAAAAAGGATGCGAATGGCAATTATGTGTCTAATTCACCTGAGGCATATGGTGCTTATAATACCCGTACTGTTCCAGTAAAAGGGATTGTCACAGATGACATCGGCCTTAAATACGTTAAGGTCGCTGGAAAAGAAGTTCCAATTGTAAAAGACGCCAAAGGCAACTTAACGTTCTCAACTGAAGTGACGTTTGAAAAAGACGGCCTGCAAAGTATCTTTATTGAAGCGGTCGATCATTCGAATAAATCGTTCTCGATTTCTCGTTACGTATATATTGACACCACTAAAGGTGAAATAAATGTTACTGCGCCGGAAAGAGTCGATGCAAACGTTAAAGAAATCACTTTAGACGTGAACTTGAAAGATAACCATAGTTACCTTGATTTCTTTGTCGATGATAATAACGTATTAAAGAAATCTTCAGATAGCGAAGTTGAAATGCAGAAAGCAATCAGCCAAAATGTGAAAGTTACCCTTCCATTAGAACTTGGCGACAACAAGTTTACCTTGAAACTAAAAGACCTTGCAGGTAACGAAACAATCAAGGAACTTGCCATCAAACGTGCCAATGCTGAACCATCCGTATGGAAACTGGAAAACGGATCTTGGTTCTACTATGTTGATAGTAAAAAGGCAACTGGCTGGGTACTCGATGCCGGTAAATGGTACTACCTTGCTAAAGACGGCAAAATGCAGACTGGCTGGGTGAAGGACGGCAATACTTGGTATTACTTGAATAAATCAGGTGCAATGGCCACAGGCTGGTTGAAAGACGGTAACACATGGTATTACCTAAATAAATCAGGTGCAATGGCAACTGGCTGGGTGAAGGACGGCAATACTTGGTATTACCTAAATAAAACGGGCGCAATGGCAACTGGCTGGCTAATAGATGGCGGCAAGTGGTATTACCTCAATACTAACGGTGCAATGGCAACAGGCTGGAAGTATGTAAACGGCAAATGGTATTACCTCAATAGTTCAGGGGTAATGGCAGCTAACACAACTGTTGACGGCTATAAGCTTGGCAAGGACGGAGCTTGGATTAAATAAGCTTGGTTTCTACTAGATAAGGCGAACAGAACGATTCTGTTCGCCTTATTTTTACTAAATTATAAGAACTCAATAGGCCAATGGTCGGATTGGAATTTGTCGAATTATGCGAAAAGAATATCTATATATTCTGAATATTATATTGACCAATACTAGGATAAAAGATTACTATTGTATTTGTAATATTCATTCTCTTCTATTAAATAAGAAGGGAAGTAGAAAAAGAAGAAGCATTTTTTATGCTAGTAAACTATCATTAGGGGGGCAATACGTTAATGGGTAAAAGGTATCAAAAAAGTAAGCGTAAATTAGCTACATATGCACTAGCTTCAGCTCTTGTATTTTCTAATCTTGGTTTAATTTCATCAGCCTCGGCTGCTACTTATAAGCCGGGGGATCTAGAATCAAAGATTAAACAGTTAAAGCAGTTAGAAACCAGTGCTGCTTTTACAGCAAATGACTCGAAAACAATTAAAACAAAGGCGGATCTTAAAGCAACTGACAAAGTTCGCGTGATTGTCGAAGTAGATGGACAAACACCTTTAGAGTACGCAACAAAACAAGGGCAATTATACAAAGAACTTTCTGAAGATAAAAAGACCACACTTACATCTAAAGTTGAAAGTCAACAAAAATCGGTAAAAGATAAAATTAAGTCTAAAGGCATCAACATTAAGTATAAAATGCAGTTTTCAACGGCATTTAATGGATTCAGTGGTGAGGTTAGCTATGGAGATCTAGCAAAAATTGAATCCGTAGCAGGGATAAAAAATGTTTATTTAGCAAATGAATATATGCGTCCTGAAGCTGAACCAACCATGAAAACAAGCCATAATTTTATCCAATCCCGTGCTACATGGGCTGACACTGGATTTAAAGGCGAGGGTATGGTTGTATCTATCATTGATACCGGTGTAGACCCATCTCACCGTGATTTTAAATTAACAGACAACGCTAAAGAAGATTTATCTAAAGATAAAGTTTCCCAGATTTCAAAGGACAATGGCCTAAAAGGAAAATTCTATACAGATAAGGTTCCATACGGCTATAACTATTATGACCAAAACGATACCATCCTTGATCTTACTTCTAGCATGCACGGCATGCACGTTGCCGGAATCTCCTCGGCAAATGGTGACGAAGCAAATGGCGGTATTAAAGGGGTTGCACCTGAATCACAAGTTCTAGCAATGAAGGTATTTAGTAATGACCCAAACTATCCATCTACATGGTCTGACGTTTATCTTACCGCCATTGATGACTCGATTAAATTGGGTGCTGATGTTTTAAACATGAGCCTTGGTGATATAGCTTCATTTAATAATGCGAACGCTGCTGAAGATTTAGCGATTCAAAGAGCAGTTGCAAATGGTATCGTTTGTGCCGTGGCTGCAGGTAACTCAGGTCATATCGGTTATGGATGGACGGCTCCTACTCCATTTTCTCAGAACCCTGATATTGGGACAGTTGGTGCACCAAGTGTAAATGCGGATGCAATCTCAGTTGCCTCAGCCAATAATGGAACGGCTTTGTTTAAGCATGCGCTTACCTTGGATGGTGTTGGATCGTTCAATAGTGATGGTTTTGGAGCGGACGACTGGACAAAGCTGGCTGCTGATAAGGGTGGCAAACTTGAACTAGTTAGTCTTGGCGGGAAACTAGGGGCGCCAGAACACTATCAAGGTATCGATGTAAAAGGAAAAGTAGTTGTGGTACCACGTGGAGACTTGACCTTCGTTGATAAAACGACAAATGCCTTTGCAGCAGGGGCGGCAGGTATTATTTTATACAATAATGGCGGCGCCTTCCAAAACAATCTGGGCAGCATGGAAATTCCGTTCATGATGATTGAAACGGCCGATGGTGCAGCACTGGAAGCGGCGATTGCAGCAGGTAATAAAACTCTAAATGTGAAATCAACGACAATAGAATCTCCAACGGTAGGTAAGATGGCAGCCTCTACTTCGTGGGGAACAACGCCTTCCTTAGAGATGAAACCCGAAATTACAGCACCAGGCGGAAGCATTTACTCTACTTTGAACGGTGATAAATACGGTACAAAGAGCGGTACATCCATGGCAACACCACATGTTGCCGGCGGTTCAGCATTAGTGCAGCAATACATGCTTGGAGATAAGCGTTTTGGCCAGCTTACTGTTGGTGAGCGTACAAAACTCGCAAAGGTCTTGTTAATGAACACAGCAAAGGTAATCAATGACGTAGATGGACAGCCGTTCTCGCCTCGTCGTGAAGGTGCTGGAATGATGCAAATTCATTCTGCGGTAACAACACCAGTATTCGTTGTAAACAAGGCAAATGGTGAAGCGAAGGTAGAATTGAAAGACTTCCAAACGAAACAATTTTCAATGACATTAACAGCGAAAAATATTTCGGACAAAGAAGTAAAGTATAATGTAAAAACAACTATCCTGACAGATGCCTTTAAACAACAAGCCAAAGAGGGTGCACCAGAGCTAAATGCTCTTGCTACAGGTGATTTGGAAGGCGTGAAAGTGGATGCACCAGAAACGGTCACTGTTCCAGCTGGGAAATCGATCGATTTTACCGTGAAAGTAGACTTAACAGGGGCAAAAATTCCTGGATTCGATAAGGATGGGAAGAAAATCTCTAAAGACCTTAAGGAAGATATTTTCGTTGAAGGCTCCGTAAATTTAGTAGGACCTGATGAAAAAACACCTAACTTAACTGTTCCATATGTTGGTTTCTATGGCAAGTGGGATCGCCCGCAAATTATTGATGGATTTAAAGATCTTGGTGAAACTCCTTATTATGATTTGAGTACGTCAACTTTATATGGGAAAAATGCTCATGATATGTTGACAAATAACGACAAAACTTACCTTAATGCAGTTCCTGGGAAGAATTTCTACCCGCTATCGCCAAACGGTGATGGAGCTAACGATAATATTAATGTCCTTCCATCCTTCCTACGTAATGCAGAAGAAGTTCAATTTAACATCTTGGACAAGGATGGCAACTTCCTTCGCCGTGTGAAGGCAGAATCACAAGTTGTTAAAACCGCCTACTCTAATGGTAATAATGGTGGTAAGGGCGTAATCGCGTCGCAAAAGGCAGACCGCGCATGGGACGGAAAAGTAAAAGGCCAAGCAGTGAAAGATGGTTTGTATTATTACGAAATCAAATCGGTTGTTAGCTATAAAGGTGCCGAGTGGCAATCTAAAAAGATTCCTGTTTATGTTGACACAACAGCGCCAGTAGTGACAGCAACTTACGACCCTGCTAAATCTGTTGTAGCTTGGGATACAGTAGAAGAAGGAACAGGCGTTAAACAGTATAGTATTTTCGTAGACGGTGTGCTTACTGATACTGTCGATGGTAATACAACTTCTTACCAGCTTGTAAATCCACCGAAAAAGGCTGTCGTAGAAGTAGTTGCCCGCGATTATGCTGAAAACTTCGGAGCCGACACGGCTGCAATTGGCGATGTAAATCTGCCGAAAATTTACCTTGATGATTACGGTCCTGAACCATATGCCGGTTACAACACTTTTGAAATTCCTGTTAAAGGATTTGTTACTGAGGATATTGGTTTAAAATCGTTCAAAGTAAATGGAAAAGTAGTTCCAACAACAAAGGATGCTAAAGGGAACTATGCTTTCGAGACGACAACTACGTTTGATCATGAAGGGTTAGTTGACGTTATTTTTGAAGCAACCGATCATTCCAACAAGACATTCTCGATTTCTCGTAAAGTCTTCTTGGATCTAACAAAACCTACTATCAACGTAACCGCACCGGAAAGAGTAGATAAGAATGTAGACAAAGTTACCTTTAAGGTTAATTTACAAGATAACTTCAACTACCTAAATTTCTTTGTTGATGATAATCACGATTTCGAAACACCTTTCATCAGTCCAGTAGATTACTTGGATCCACTAAATAAGGATCGACAAGTAACGGTTCAGCTTAAGGAAGGAGAAAACAAAGTCGTCCTAAGAGCTGTGGACTTTGCTGGAAATGAAACAACGAAAGAAGTTACCATCCAACGTAAGGATGCAGATCCGAAACCGGATCCAAAACCGGATCCAGATCCGAAGCCAGATCCAAAACCGGATCCAAAACCAGAAGTTAAAAACGGCTGGAGCTTAGAAAACGGTTCATGGTACTACTATACGAAGGATGTAAAAGCTACCGGCTGGGTACAGACTGGCGGCAAATGGTATTACCTTGCTAAAGACGGTAAAATGCAAACTGGCTGGGTGAAGGACGGTAACACTTGGTATTACCTGAATAAATCAGGCGCCATGGCCACCGGCTGGTTGAAAGACGGCAACACTTGGTATTACCTAAATAAATCAGGTGCCATGGCCACTGGCTGGCTGAAAGACGGCAACACATGGTATTACCTAAACAAATCAGGGGCAATGGCTACTGGCTGGTTATTAGATGGCGGCAAGTGGTATTACCTCAATGGTAACGGTGCCATGGCTACTGGCTGGAAGCAAGTCAATGGCAAATGGTATTACCTCAATAGTTCAGGTGTAATGGCTGCTAGCACAACTGTTGATGGCTATAAGCTTGGCAAGGACGGAGCTTGGATTAAATAAGATTGTTCCTTCTATTATTAAGGCGAACAGATTTCGGTCTGTTCGTCTTTTGTGCGCTTGGAAACGCATCAGGCTAACGGGTGAAAGTCCCCAACATACCGAAGGTGACGGAAGTGTATAGCTAACATACAGTGCGTGACCATGAGGTATCGTGAGGAGGGCTTGAAGGCAAATCTCGGAACAGGCGACATTTACCATGTTGGTTGGCAGAGTCGGATAACCTTGCAATAGATGGGGATGTTCAGTATCACCAAGGCTCTGTTAGTTAAGAGGACTGGATTCGAGGGAAAGTTTGATGACGTAACCCAATGAGGTCTCATCGTTTCCGTAAAAAATCAATCTTTTAAGGAATTCAAAAAAATAATGATTTTAGTATATAATGTCATAAATTGTTCACAGTAATTCATTTTATATTTACATTAAAGCTGTAGTAATCTCATCTCTAAATCTTCTCTTTTATTTCCCCGTGTCAATCCTGATTACCCTTAATTAAACTTTACATTACATTATTTTATTTAAAGTTAATTGTCGTTTAATGTCGAACCTTGTTTGTAAAAATATGTTGGAAATTATCAGAGTTTAGTTAATAATGGATTGATTTGAAAAAATGAGTTGGGAGCTGTAGTACGATTATGAAATGGTATTCTTATCCAAGGACACTGATTCCGGGGATGTGGATAAACCTTTTACGCAGAATGGGTATAGTTATGCAAATAATAATCCAGTGATGGAAGGTTGATCCAACTGGAATGTATTCAATTTTTGGATATCAATGGAATAAAGTTTCAAACTTTGCTTGGATAATAAATGTAAGTTTTATGGCAATGGGCGGGGGGCTTCAAATAGCAGCAAAATCACTAGGTAAAGCGATTCAAAAATTAGGTAAGAAAAAACTGGAAGATGCATTAAAAAGAACTGTGTCAGCTAAACTTAAAAAATATATGGGCTATCAAAAAGCACTGAAATGGAGTGGGTATATAAGTGGCGGAATTGGTGTAGCACTGACCCTTCTTAGTTCTACTATCGGTGATGCTATAGCTTTAGCTATTGATTATTATGCTGATCCGAAACTTGGTTATAAAAGAAAAGGATATGTTTTTGAATGAGGTGAAACATGCAGTATATTCTTCTTATTTTTCTTCAAACATTTTGCATAGCATCGGTACCTGGATATTTTATAGAGTTTAATAAATCTAAAATGATACGTGTATTTAAGTATGGATACTATATTTTATGTGTACTGAATACAATGTGGTATTTTTTTGAAAAAGCAAATTGGATACTAATTTTAATAGTATCCAATTTGCTCATGATTGTTTACTTTAACAGAGTAATAAAAAAATATGATAGTAGTTTGGAAGATCCCAAGGATAAATTATTCCCCTTGGGAAGCGTTGCTCTATTTTCTGTGGCGATACCTTTAAATTATATAAGAGGGATGATAAACTTAGAGGGTGCAAGTGATTTTTCTATTTACTACTTAATATGTTTTTCTTTAATAAGTTTCTTTTCTAACACATTTATGTTTGTAAAATTCTATATTCATTATAGAAAAAAAAAGAATAGCAATTGAGAGAAGTGTTTGCTTAACTTAGTGTTAAGTTATTAAGTAAGCAGGAAGTTTTTCATAAGTTTTCTGTTTATCTTCGAGAGGCGCATGAAAATTCATGCGCCTACTCTATTTTGTTTTACGGTGCCTGACACCATCCCGCCAAAATTCCGCTAAATTTCCTATTATTCTACTAAAAAAACATTGACCGTTTCCCTGCTCTCTACTAAAATTGGATTAGCATTTAGATTTTTCCTACAATTCTGGAAACGAATTGCTAGAGTGAAATAATTTAAGTATGCTAGTTATTTTAGAGGGGGAAGCAAGAGCATGAGCCTAAAGTCATGGAAAAAGAAAAAGAAGATGACTTCATACGTGTTGGCATCAGCGTTGGTTTTATCCAATCTCGCTTACGTGGCACCAGCTGCGGCAGCATCACCAACACCAACGGCAAAAAAAGATTACGCTTCAATGGTCAATCAGTTTAAACAACATCTAAAAGTAAACGACCGTCATAAGCTCAGCGACAAGCTCAAAGACAAGTTCAAAGCGACAGATCAAGTCCGTGTCATTGTCGAAGTAGAAGGGCAAACACCCGTTGAGTTGGCAACAAAGCAAGGAAAACTGTACAAGGATTTATCAGAAAGCATCAAAGACTCCATGGCTGTAAATCTTGAAAAGCAGCAAGCAACCGTGAAGGACAAAATTAAAGCCAAAGGTGTTAAGCTTACATATAAAAACCACTTCTCAACTGCCTTTAACGGGTTTAGCGGTGAAATCGCATTTGGCGATATGGACAAGCTTGAAGCAGTTGAGGGAGTTAAACATGTCTATTTAGCGAATGAATACAAGCGTCCGGTGAAACCTGACTTGAAAACGAGTAAATCATTTGTTCAAGCACCTGAAACTTGGGCAGATGCAGGCCTAAAAGGCGAGGGAATGGTAGTCGCCGTCATCGACACAGGGGTGGACCCAAGTCATAAAGACTTTGTTTTATCAGATGCGTCAACAGCTGGGTTAAACAAGAATGATGTTAATCAAATTGTGAAGAAGGATAAATTAAAAGGGAAGTTTTATACCAAAAAAGTGCCATATGGCTATAACTACTTCGACCAAAATGACACGATCATTGATAAAGGATATGACACCGGCATGCACGGGATGCATGTGGCCGGAATCGTTGCCGCAAATGGTGACGAAGAACATGGCGGTGTTAAAGGGGTAGCTCCGGAAGCACAGGTTCTGGCGATGAAGGTATTTAGTAATGATATTCTTTTCCCATCAACCTGGTCAGATGTGTACCTCGCTGCTATTGATGATTCGATCAAGCTTGGTGCCGATGTATTGAATATGAGCCTTGGTGAAGTGGCTTCTTTTTATTCAAAGGATAGTGCAGAAGATGTAGCGATTGCAAGAGCAACCAATAATGGGATTGTATGCTCAATGTCTGCCGGAAATTCAGGAACAATTTCATACGGCTGGGGCAATCCATTCTACAAAAACCCTGATATCGGGGTCGTTGAAGCTCCGGGATTAAATCCGGATGGCATCTCCGTTGCAGCGGCAAATAATATTTCAACGCAATACCAGCATTCAATCACGGTGGACGGATTCACTGGTGTTGGCTATGGGACAGACGATTGGACGAGCATAGCAGCTGAAAATGAAGATTTACAAGTAGTCAGTCTAAACGGAGCATTTGGTGATTGGGAAGATTATGAAGATGTCGATGTCGTCGGCAAGGTGGTTCTTGTTCAACGCGGCGAAATCTCTTTTGCGGAAAAAGCATGGATTGCCGCTGAAGCAGGTGCTGTCGGCATTATCGTCTATGATTCCGGAAGTGGAACATTCTATAAAAACCAAGGCGACTTTGATATTCCGTTTATGTTAATTTCGAAAAAAGAGGGTCAGTCGCTTGAAAAGGCAATTGCGGCCGGTCATACCTCTTTGAAGATCAAGCAGCTGGACAAACAGCAAGACCCTGACTCAGGAAGAATCACCGAGTTTTCCTCTTGGGGAACAACACCGGGCCTTGAATTAAAACCAGAAATCACAGCACCAGGTGGTAAAATCATTTCAACCTTAAATGATAATCAATATGGTGAAATGAGCGGTACATCGATGGCGGCTCCACATGTAGCCGGCGGCGCTGCGCTTGTTCAGCAATACCTGCAAAAGGACAAACGTTTCTCTGGTCTTTCAGTCAGCGACCGTACTCATTTGGCTAAAACATTATTAATGAATACAGCAAAAATTATTAACGATGCCAATGGCCAACCATTCTCACCAAGACTTCAAGGTGCAGGAATGATGCAGACATACAATGCGGTGACAACACCTGTATATGTAGTGAATAAAAGCAACGGCCAAGCAAAAGTAGAATTAAAAGACTTTACGTCGAAACAATTCACCATGACGCTTTCTGCTAAAAACGTATCAAAGAAAGATGTCACCTATACAGTAAAAACCGATGTATTGGCAGATACCCAAAAGCAAAATAAAAATGCGGAAGCAACGAATGCCCTGATCGCCGGTAATCTTGAAGGAGCAGTTATTGATGGTCCGGCAAAGGTGACGATTCCAGCTGGGGCAACGAAAGATATCACCATCAAGGTGGATATCAGCAATGCGAAGGTTCCTGCTATTGACACAAAAGGGAACAAAAAGACAGTTGCCCTTAAGGAAGATATGTTTGTAGAAGGATTTGTCAGATTAGTAGATGCCGATAAGAATGTTGCCGGCAAGAAAGAACTAAGCCCTGACCTTACGATTCCATATGTTGGCTTCTACGGCAAATGGGACCGCCCATCCATTCTTGACGGCTTTAAAGATTTTGGAGAATCGCGCTTCTATGATCTTCAAGGCATGTTCGATTGGGAAGATGAAGACGGCAATGTAGATGAAGTCCCTGTCCATGATATGCTGTCAGATGACTGGTTCACTGAGCCTGTTCCTGAAAAAGGTTTCTATGCCATCTCACCAAATGACGACTGGATGAATGATGATATCAATGTTCTTCCGGCCTTTTTACGAAATGCGGCCGAAGTCCAAATTAACATTCTAGACGGTAAAAAAGAATTACTTCGCCGTGTGAAATTGGAGAAGAACGTATTTAAGAGCTATTTTGATGATGGTTACGGAATGCCATTTTCCTATAATTACGATCGCACTTGGGACGGAACTGTCAAAGGCCAAGTGGTTAAAGACGGTTTATACTACTACCAAGTGAAATCGGTGATTGATTACAAAGGGGCTGGCTATCAAACAAAAGACATTCCTGTTTTTGTTGATACAACCGCACCAGAAGTAACCGCAAGCTTCGACCCGAACACCTCTCGTGTCAAATGGAAAACGGTTGAGAAAGGTTCTGGCGTCCAAGCCTATGGTATTTTTGTAAATGGGGAATTTGTTGATGAATTGTCTGGAGATGAGAAAAGCTATAAGTTAACCGATGTTCCGGAGGGATCTTCGATTGATGTCCTTGCCGTTGACTATGCGTATAACTTTGGCGGGGATACGGTTACTTTTGGCGAGGTAGAAGGGGACCCAACGATTATCATTAATCCGTTTTCAACCATGCCATATGGTGCCTATAATTCGAAAGAAGTTCCTGTTTCAGGCTTAGTCTTTAATGAAGTAGGGCTCAAATCATTGACGGTTAACGACAAAGAGACCAAATTCACACATTCTGGACCATATGCCTATGAGTTTTCAACGACAACAACATTTGCGAAGGATGGTTTCTACGACGTCATCGTCAAGGCAGTAGATAAATCGAACAACACATCATCGATTTCCCGCAAGGTGTTTATTGATACGACTGCACCGCAAATCAATGTGAGTGCACCAAAGGTTGTTCCTGAGAAAACCGATAAAGTTACCCTTAAGCTTAACCTAAAGGATAACTTCAATTACCTTTCATTATTCGTTGACGATAATCATGAATATGAAAAAGCAATTGTTGGTCCAGTGGATGTCCTAACTCCTGCCAATGATAATGTTGAAGTAAAAGTAGCACTAAACAAAGGCGTAAACAAAATTTCCTTAAAACTTCTTGACCTGTCAGGCAACCAAACAGTCAAGGAAATCGTGATCAACCGTGCCAATGTCACAGGCTGGAAGCAAGAAGATGGTTCATGGTACTACTATAAAAACAGTGTCAAAGCAACCAAATGGTTTAAGGAAGGCAATAAATGGTATTTCCTTGGTCAAGACGGAAAAATGCAGACAGGCTGGTTAAAAGACAATAACAAATGGTACTACTTAAACAAGAGCGGCGCAATGGCTGAAAACCAATGGGTCCTTGACCGAGGCAAATGGTATTATCTTGGCTCCGGCGGCGTAATGAAAACCGGCTGGGTTGCTTTACAAGGAAAATGGTACTACCTCAACGCAAACGGCGACATGGCAACAGGCTGGAAACAAGTTAGCGGCAAATGGTACTACCTCAACAACTCCGGTCAACTAGCCGTCAACACAACCATCAACGGCTACAAAGTAGACAAAAACGGCGTATGGATTAAATAATTTTGGTGCCTGACACCTTCTCCTATTAAAAGGGAAATGGTGCCTGACACCCAGGTAGGCGGGCAGAGCAATCTGCCCGCTTTTTATGTTGGAGACGGGTGTTAAAATTACTAAAATCGACAAGTTTTTCAATTTTTTGTTGAAAAATTGTCTCAGAATGAGAGAATAGAAGAGTAATAAAAAATAGTTTAAGAGAGAGAGACAACTTTTCTGGGAGGAGAAATAGTGAAGAAAAAACGTATCGCAGCTTTCGCTTTGGCATCCATGCTGTTTTCTTCAACAGCTTCCGGTGCTAGTGCAGCTGGTAATTATACATGGAAGTATCAAAACAATAATTGGTACTATCTGACCACTGCAGGCAAGACCGTAACCGGCTGGGTCCTGGATAATAAAACCTGGTATTTTCTTGGCAGCAATGGTGCCATGAAGACAGGCTGGCTGTTAGACAAAAATCGCTGGTACTTTCTAGATAAAAAAAGTGGTGCGATGAAAACGGGCTGGCTGAAAGACGGTAACACTTGGTATTTTCTCGATTCAAGCGGTGCCATGAAAACAGGCTGGCTGCTTAACGGCAATACGTGGTACTACCTTCAGCCAAGCGGCGCCATGAAGACAGGCTGGTTATTAACTGGCGGCAAATGGTATTTCCTTACCGATAGCGGCGCGATGAAAACGGGCTGGTTAGCCAATGCGAATAACTGGTATTACCTTGACTCTAGCGGTGCAATGAAGACAGGCTGGATTGAAGACAAAAAAGTAAAATATTACCTAAAGACAAGTGGTGAAATGATCACAGGACAAAAATACATTGACGGCGAGCCCTACGTTTTCACTAACTCAGGGGCATTGAACACCAACCCAATCACTGGCTGGTTCCGCGATGGCTCCATTGTCTTCTACTTCGATAAAGATGGCAGCAAGCACAAAGGCTGGTTAGTCGACGGGGCCAATAAGTATTATTTTTCTGAAGAGGGCAATATTCAAACGGGCTGGCTGACCGAAGGCAATAAAAAGTATTACTTTGGGTCAGATGGAAAAATGCAAACTGGTTTGCAAACCGTTGATAATCAAATCTATTATTTCGAAAGTGATGGTGCACTGCTAACGGCTGGCGGCTGGAAGCAGATTGCAACAAAGATGTATTATTTTGGGAGCGACGGAGCTGCCTATAAAGGCTGGCTGACCGATGGCGCTAAAAAGTTTTACCTAGGATCCGATGGTGTGATGGTGAAGGGCTGGCTCCTAGATAATAATAACTGGTACTATATGGACAGCAACGGAGCCATGACAAATGGCTGGGTGTTAGATAATGGGAAATGGTATTTCATGAACAGTGCCGGCATTATGCAGACCGGCTGGTTATCTGATAATGGGGCAACGTATTATTTGAATAAAAGCGGCGCGATGATAATTGGCTGGCTGGACTTGGATAACAAGAAGTACTATTTTGATAAGAATGGAAAAATGGTGACCGGAGAGCAAGTAATCGACGGTAAGCTCTATAACTTTTTCGAAAATGGCGTCTTAAATACTGGACCGGTTATCCAAAAAACCAATTACAATCTTACCTTTGAGCAAATGCTTGATCTCGAAATGAAGCAAAGTCCGCAAACAGATAAGTACAGAAATAACAAAGCATACGTTAGCAGAGATTTTGTTTTACAAGATGCCAAGGATCCTAAGAAGGGTGTTGTGACAGCAGCCTCACTAAATGTCCGCGAAGAAACAAATGATAACTCCTTTATATACGGAACATTGAAGCAAGGGGCGCAGGTAACGATTGTTTCACAAGTGGGAACTTGGTATGAAATTGCGTATGTTACTTGGCGAAATGCAAAAACAGCGGATGTTGCCTATTATTTGAATCCAACTACCTTTAGCCCAACAGATCCAGAGTACTTCCAATTCCTTCTATTAAATAAAAGTGCCGGAACAACAGCTCAAGATTTGAATGCCAAAGTCCTACTTGGAAAAGGCATTTTAGAAGGAAAAGGAGAGGCATTCCTGAAAGCGGGCCAGAAAAACAATGTGAACGAGGTTTACCTCGTTGCTCATGCCTTGCATGAGACTGGTAATGGGACATCCAAACTAGCAAAAGGTATCGTTGTTGATACTGTCGATGGGAAGAAGCTTGATAAACCCGCGACAGTATATAATATGTTCGGTATTGGTGCGATTGATACCTGCCCTGAAACATGCGGGGCGGAAACCGCTTATAAGAAGGGCTGGTTTACGCCTGAAGATGCCATCATCGGGGGAGCTGCGTTCATTGGCGACGGCTATATCAATGCTGCAAACCCGCAGAATACCCTTTATAAAATGAGATGGAATCCAAATGTGCCGTGGCATCAATATGCAACCGATATTGGCTGGACGGTAAAGCAGGTAAATAATATTAAAAAAGTCTATGATTCATTAAGTTCGTATACATTGTACTTTGATATTCCTAATTATAAATAAACCTAAAAAAGGGCTGTGCAGGCAAATGCGCGGCCCTTTTTTATTTTCCTTTAAAGTGGCAAATACTATTCCTATTGGAAACTTTTTTATTTACAGTTTGATCTTGTTACGCTAAAATGGAAATACATTCAATTATTGAACTTATCGGAGGAACTCCCCAATGGAACAACACTTATTTCAATTATTAGAGGCAATTAATAAAAATGCTAACCTGAATCAAAAGAAACTTGCGGAAATATGCGGTATTTCGATAGGTAAGGTGAATTACCTTATCCATGATTTAACGTTTGGCGACTATATTTTTAGCGAAAAAAAAGGCCGCAATATCAGTTATTTTTTAACACAAAAAGGTATCGATTTCCTGCAAAGCGGCATCGAGGCTTACCATCACAAAAAGGTGAATATTCATCAGGAACCGCTGACGGAAATTAAACAGGCTGTGATTTTAGCAGGAGGAATGAGAAAAGATTTCAACAAACCAGCAGGTCTAATGGCGATTGATGAAACCACATTGTTAAAAAGAAATCTTGATATTTTGCAAGAAAATGGCATCAACGATATTGTTATTGTCACCGGCTACAAACCAGAAACCTTCGCGGAATATCCGGAATTTAATCAGCTGACATTTGTTGAAAATAAGAAATATAAATGGACCGGCTCAATGGCCTCTTTGGCGGCGGCCCAGCCCTATATCGCCAATGATTTTCTGTTGATAGAAGACGATATTCTCATTGAAGAGCGGGCGATTAGGGAAATCCTTGCACATCCGCAGCGCGACTGCATCCTGATCACCAACGAAAGCGGCTCCGGAGACGAGGCATTTGTTGAAATTAAAAACGGTTATCTTCATAAAATTTCGAAGGATATCCACCAATTCAATCATATCGACGGTGAAATGATCGGAATCAGTAAACTTTCCTTTGAAGTGTATACAAAAATGGTCAGTGAATATCAGCAAAATAATCGGAATCCATTGCTGCATTACGAATATATGCTATTAGATATTTCAAGGCACTATAATATTGGCTATTTGGAAATTCATAATCTTATCTGGGGCGAAATTGACAGCTTGCACCACTATAACATGGTCACCGAAAAAATCTATCCGATGCTAAAGCGGAAAGAGGCCGTATTCAGGGAAATCTGGATTAAAAGCCATCTGATGGAGGCTCTCAATCTGGCCTATGAGGATATTGAGGACATTCAGCCCTTTGGCGGGATGACAAATAAAAACTTTAAAGTTGTGATTAAAGGCAAAGAGTATGTCCTCCGGATTCCGGGGAACGGGACTGAATCCATGATTAATCGAAAAGAGGAAAAGTTCAATGCAGCGCTTGCGAGTAACCTGGGTATTGATACGGAGCTGGTGTATTTTAATGAAGGATCGGGCGTAAAAATTGCTGAATTGATTCCGGAGGCAGAAACGCTGACTCCGAAAATGGCGAAACGCCAAGATATTATGGAACTGACAACAACCAACTTTAGAATTCTGCACTTCTCAGGACTAGAAATGGCCGGCCGCTTTGATGTTTTTGAAAAAATCGAAGAGTACGAGCGGTTGATGCACGAAGCAAATGCTAAGCCATATGAGCATTATGAAGAAACGAAAGTGCAAGTAATGATCTTGAAAGAAATTTATCAAGGAATGAATATTGCTCTTGCTCCATGTCATAATGATGCGCTTCCGCAAAACATCGTCAAGAGCGGTGCGAATAAACTCTATCTGATTGACTGGGAATACAGCGGAATGAATGATCCGGTGTGGGATCTCGCCTGGCATGCGATGGAAAGCGAATTTTCACCAGAGGAAGAGGAATTGTTTTTAATGCTTTACTTGCAGGAAGATGAAGTTCCCTTGCAGATTCAGCAGCGGATGATCATGAATAAAATTTTCCAAGATTTCCTTTGGACGATTTGGACCGTCATCAAAGAAGCGAAAGGTGACGACTTTGGCACTTACGGGACCGACCTTTTAGCGAGATGTCGAAAGAATTTACAACACGACTTGATTCGGGAGATGACGTATGAATATCAAAAGTAAGGGTGTATTCTTTGGGCTGGCTTCGGGATTTACTTGGGCGCTTGACACGCTGTTGATCGGAATCGTTCTATCCAAATCATTGTTTAACTCAAGTGACATGGTGTTTTTTCTAGCACCATTAGTTAGTACATTTTTCCATGATATGTTATCCAGCTTTTGGATGATGATATACATGACGATTAGAAGGGAATTTAGGGCTCCATTTAAAAAGGTAGGAACACGCAGCGGCCGGTTTGTTATGTTGGGTGCCCTCCTCGGCGGACCGATTGGGATGACAGGGTATGTGCTTGCCGTTAAATATTTGGGTTCGTCGTTAGCGGGTTCTGTTTCCGCCGTTTATCCGGCTGTCGGTGCTTTTTTCGCCTTCATCCTCCTAAAGGACCGCTTAACGGTAAAAAACTGGATCGGCTTGTTTATCAGTATCCTATTTATCTTTTTGTTGGGATTTGTCGGTGGTGAACCATCTACTAGCTATATTCTCGGATTCTCGTTCATTCTGTTAAGTATTTTTGGCTGGGGAATGGAATGCGTTATTCTTGCTTACGGAATGAAGGATGATGAAGTTTCGCCGGAGCAGGCTTTGCAAATTCGTCAGTTAGTTTCCGCTGTAACATATGGACTATTGATTTTACCAATTTTCAATGCCTACCCGCTTGTCTGGACCGTGTTAAAGAGCAGCGAGATGTTCTTCATTGCCATAATTGCCCTTTCCGGAACGGCTTCGTATGTGTTCTATTACAATGCAATTTACGCAATTGGTCCAACCCGGGCAATGGCCTTAAATATTTCGTATTCCGCTTGGGGGATCTTTTTAAGTTTTATCATTTTAAGTGAACCAATTACCGCAAAGATTGTCTTTTTTAGTATAATGGTTTTGGTTGGCTCGATTATTACCGTCGCCAATCCGGAAGAACTGAAATGGATGAATATTCGTAAAGGCAGGAGAGCAGCATAAATGAGAGCAATTCTACTTGCAGCAGGAATGGGCACAAGATTACGGCCATTAACGTTAACAACACCTAAATCACTAACCGTCGTAAACGGTAAACCGATGCTGGAGAAGCAGGTTGAATATTTACAAGAAATTGGCATCGACGAAATCATTGTAGTCACCGGCTATTTAGCGGAAAAATTTGAGTATTTAAAAGAGAAGTACGGCATTACGCTCGTTCACAATGATAAATACGAGATTTACAACAATATGTACACAATGTATTTAGTCAGGGAGTACCTCCACGACACGTATGTGATTGATGCGGATGTCTACTTGCATCACAATTTCTTGTTAAAAAATCCGAAAACCTCAATGTATTTTAGCGCGCGCAAGCCGGATTTTAAAGCAGAGTGGATGATCCGCTACGACGACCAATATAAGGTAACGGATATTGAAGTCGGCGATGGTGATCATGAGTACATTCTCTGCGGCGTTTCCTACTGGTCCGAGGAGGATGGCCGGTATATTGTCGGAAAACTAGAAGAAGCCGTCGAGAGCGGTAACTTTAAGGATTTCTGGTGGGATGAAATCGTTAAAAATAACCTAAGCGGCTTGAATGTTCATCTTCAAGAAATTCACCCGAGTGACAGCTACGAAATCGATTCATTAGAAGATCTTGAAAAAGTGAATAAGCTGTTAGCGGCGGGAGAATAAATTAAGCGGACACTGGGTGTCCGTTTTTTTCTGCGGAGATTTACATGCGGTCAATAAGAACGGTTCATAAAGCCCGCGCCAGAGGAAAAAAGGTCAAAGCGGGCAATAAGAACAGTTCATAAAGCCCGTAACCGAGGAAAAAAGGTAAGAGCGGTTCATAAGAACGGTTCATAAAGCCCGCGCCAGAGGAAAAATGGTCGTAGAGGGCAATAAGAACGGTTCATAAAGCCCGCGCCGGAGGAAAAAAGGTCAAAGCGGTCAATAAGAACGGTTCATAAAGCCCGCGCCGGAGGAAAAAAGGTAAGAGCGGTTCATAAGAAGGGTTCATAAAGCCCGCGCCGGAGGAAAAAAGGTCAAAGCGGTCAATAAGAACGATTCATAAAACCCGCGCTGGAGGAAAAAAGTCAAAGCGGTCAATAAGAACGGTTCATAAAGCCCGCGCCAGAGGAAAAAAGGTCAAAGAGGTCAATAAGAACGGTTCATAAAGCCCGTAACCGAGGAAAAAAGGTAAGAACGGTTCATAAGAGCGGTTCATAAAGCCCATGCCAGAGGAAAAAAGGTCAAAGCGGTCAATAAGAACGGTTCATAAAGCCCGCGCCGGAGGAAAAAAGGTAATAGCGGTTCATAAGAAGGGTTCATAAAGCCCGCGCCGGAGGAAAAAAGGTCAAAGCGGTTCATAAGAAGGGTTCATAAAGCCCGCGCCGGAGGAAAAAAGGTCAAAGCGGTCAATAAGAACGATTCATAAAACCCGCGCTGGAGGAAAAAAGTCAAAGCGGTCAATAAGAACGGTTCATAAAGCCCGCGCCAAAGGTAAAAAGGTCAAAGAGGTTAATAAGAATGGTTCATAAAGCCCGTAACCGTAGAAAAAAGGTCAAAGCGGTCAATAAGAGCGATTCAAAAAGCCTGTAGAAAAGGAATCGAGGCAGTAACGGTTCATAAAAGCAATGAATAAGCCCATAGTGAAGGAAAAATCCCCTCTTCATTCACGAAAGGGGATTAAATAATGCCAGCTTGGCAGTAAAAAGTAAAAGAGATTGTTCTTAGGCACTATGAAATGAGAAAAGATTCAAGGTCCGATTTTACTTTAAATCAAACAAAATAGGTGTATTTTTTCTTTCCCATAGTAATAAAGTTATTCTTTAAAATTCGCTTGATAGTCTTTTTAGAACATATACCACCGCACCACTCCCACACCCCATTAGTAGTAATCTTTCGCCCCGTAAAAAGAAGTTTCAATTCCCCAACACGTCGCAGCACAGCAGCATCAATCTCCTCCACACTGCCGCAATCATCGCAAACAAGCTTCCGTCCATTAACAGAAACCGAAAATGAGTGGCAACAAGAAGAAGTTAGACCTTTTTGCAGCCCTTCATATTCAAAACGGGGAACCCTGGGATAAGGAGATTCTACCTGATGCAACGAAATTAAAAGGTCTGCCAGCTTCTTATGTTTCCCATTAATTTTTCCCGTCCACGTATTTAATTTTTTCATTAGGATATTTAACTGTGTAGGATAAATGATAGGTTTATCTTTTGGTGCTTGATAAAGGGTAAAATCGGGGTTAATAAACACTAGCCGAGCTTCTACGGGGAGTTTATAACCATATTTTTGAAGCAATTGGCGGAATAAAGTTTCACAGCGGTTTAATTGGTCAAGTGGATTCTGCATTAATTTACTAGTTTTCATTGACATTAAATCGCCTTTCTCATAACAATAATCACCTTCAAAATTTTTAACATCAAAAAGGTATATAGAGTCTTGGATAATACAAGAATCAATTTGGAATTTCGAATTGTTTAACTCAAGGAGTAAATCATTTAGAATCAAACATTCGCTCTTTATCTTTTCCGTTAAGGAATCAAACATCAATTCCCCTTCGAACCCCTTATTAAGCCTGAAATAGGTCCATTGGTCTTCTTCAGACAAATTCATACTCCGGTTCAAGATTCTAAATATCGTTAATTCTTCCCGCTCTGATCGTGGTTTATAAGCCATAATACACATCCTCTCTGATTTGAAAAAATCTCTAAAATAGCATCAGCCAACTTCATTTTACAAAAAAGCAGCACAGAGACGGTGGTGACGATATGTACAATTATTGACATTTATGTCGGTGAAACCGGACTAAGGACTTTAAGTCCTTTTCCAAATAAAAAAAGTGGAAACGGTTGGAATCTATGATAATCTATTTAATAGAAAACAAAATATAAAGGGAGAGGAGAAACAAATTGAAAAATAGAGTCATTCGTAGTTTGCTAATGTTTGCTTTATTACTTGGGTTTTTTTATGGCGCAACATTAAACAAGGCAGAGGCCGCCGAGCAGACAAATATGAAAGTAACGTCAATCAAACTGCCGGTCTATCGGAGTTTTGAAGAACTTTCAGACTATCAAATTCATTTAAAACCAACTTATACACGCTATGCGGAATTATCTTATAGCGACAAGGTGACCATCCTCAGTGAAAAAGATTATGCCGCAAAAATCCGGATGGAAGATGGGCGAGAAGGCTGGGTTCACAGAGCCTACTTGAACAGCGATATCAAAAATCAAACCTGGCTAGTGAAAAAGGGAAGAAATTTACGAGCCGAAGCAGATGGATCAAAACCAATTACAGGTTCCATAGGAGACCGCACTAAGGTATATGTTCTAGAGGTATCTCCTGACACAAAATATTACAAGATTGAAACCGTAGATGAACCCAAGAAACAAGGTTGGATTTACAACTGGTATCTTGAAAAAGAAACATATATGACCATAAAAGGCGGCAGCAATGTCATCCCTTATGAATTTGGAAAAGAAGGAACGACAACAAACAATATTTCCATATTCACTCCATTAAACACAAAAGCGAGTGTAACCGCAAATGCCATTAACCAGTTTATTAACTATAAAACAAAATGGACCAATACATTAATGACTGGAATGGGGTCTTCCTACATTGAGGCTCAAAACAAAACTGGCTTAAATGCGATTTACCTTGTTGCACATTCAGGCTTAGAGACACGATGGGGTACATCGGGGATTGTTGCAAATAAATACAATTACTATGGTATCAATGCAAATGATCTTCGACCATTGACAGATGCCTATGATTATTCGACAAAAAGCAGCGGAATTGTTGCCGGAGCAATTTTTATCAATCAAATGTATGTTAATAGGGATACGTTTATGAAGAATGCTCTCGATCCTTACGAGCAGCCGACACTCGACAACATGCGGTTTAATTCCAACTATCATCAATACTCAGCCGACGAAGCGTGGGCAAGCAAAATTGCGCAAATTGCTAATGAATTCACTGCTTTTACGACAAATACGGGTTGGAAAAGCTTAGACGGCAAGTGGTATTATTTCAATAACGACTGGTCGCTCCAAACAGGCTGGCTGCAAACCGGCGGAAAATGGTATTACCTCAACCAAGCAGGTGTCATGCAAACCGGTTGGGTGCAAACCGGAGGCAAATGGTACTACCTTAATTCATCAGGGGCGATGCAAACGGGCTGGCTTTCCACTGGCGGAAAATGGTATTTCTTAAATCCAGCAGGAGATATGAAGACCGGCTGGCTTAGTACAGGCAGCAAGTGGTACTTTCTTGACTCTAGCGGCGCCATGAAAACGGGCTGGGTTTCTACTGGTGGTAAGTGGTACTACATGAACAGCAGCGGTGCGATGCAAACCGGCTGGGTATTGGTCGGCAAGAAATGGTATTACCTATATAGCGATGGCCATATGGCAGCCAATACTACGATTGGCAAATACCGTTTAGGCAAAGACGGCGCGATGCTCTAGGACAAACGGTCGCGATGCGCTAAGAAAAATCGGAGCCACCTCAATCGGTGAACTTCCCCCCAATTGTTAGACACACAACTAACAATTGGGGTGCAGTTCATCGGAGGCTGGTTCCTTTTTATTTCACGAAAAAATAGCCATAAAGTAACGGGGCAACTTACATAATATTTGACATTATTCGACACAAAAAAAGCAGCGGGCCGAAAATTCAATAGTTTCAAAGTCATAAAATAGAAAGGACAAATTGCCTGTTTTCGTGCTATTTATCTGAAAAATATGACAAAAAGTCGAAAAAGGTCAGTTTTTGAAACATTCCTGTAATAATATTAATAACGAACTGTAAATTAACTCTACTAACTTTTATGAGATACTAGAATTAACAAAAAGAGAGAGAAAAAGAAACACGGAGGTTGTTATGAAGAAGTTAGTCATAAGCGGTTTACTATCATGTTCTTTACTCTTAGGCGGATTAGTCAGTGGACAAAAAACAGAAGCGGCATCAGTTGGAGATACAGTTACAGACATAGCTCTTGAATATATAGGTGTACCATATGTGTGGGGAGGATCGTCGCCGAGCGGGTTTGATTGCTCTGGGTTTACAAGCTATACATACAAGCAAGCTGGAATAACCTTGCCACGGACGGCAGCAGATCAATACACGAAAGGCCAAGCCGTTGCAAAAGGTAATTTAACGAAAGGCGACCTAGTTTTCTTCAGTACATATAAAGCTGGAGCTTCACATGTCGGTATTTCCTTAGGCGGCGAGAAGTTTGTTCATGCTTCTAGTAACGGAGTAAAAATTAGTTCTTTATCAGAATCTTATTACAACCAAACGTATATTGGCTCGAAGCGAATTGGTAATTACAACAATGGCTGGGTTCTATCCGGCGGTAAGTGGTACTACTATAAAAATTCTGTAAAGGCTACTGGCTGGATTAAAGATAATAGCCGTTGGTACTACTTAACAGAAGCGGATGGCTCGATGAAAACAGGTTGGTTATTTGTAGACGATAATTGGTATTACTTAAACGGTAGTGGTGCAATGCTCAGTGGCTGGATTTCTACAGGAGGCAAATGGTACTTCCTCTATAATAATGGGTCAATGGCCAAAAATACAACAATCGGCGGATATGCAGTCGATAGCAACGGTGCTTGGATACAATAATAAAAAATTCGGGAGTGAAACTTTCAAGTCGGTTTCACTTTTTTTTTTGCCGAAAGCAACAAATAACCTTCCATTCAGGCATCCGTGCAGTAGCGTCTAACAGTATGCCAATCTTACAAGGTTAGCACGAAGAATTTTAACAAATAAGTGAACTATTGAACAAAAGCGGAAAAATCGACATCGAATGGGGCTGATGGTTTCTTTTAATCATGATTTTTGTTACAATTAGATGTAAAATTTAATCGTCATACGGTACTGGCGGGTAGATCCTATCGTCAAGGTATAATATAAGATTATAGTTATTTAAGTATGGTTGGAAAGGAAGTTACTTGATGAATAAAATATGTGTCGTTGGTCTCGGTTATATTGGTTTACCAACATCCGTTATGTTTGCCAATAATGGCCTGCATGTCCACGGGGTAGACGTAAATGCGGCGGCCGTCGAAAAAATCCAGCATAAACAGCTTCATATAGAAGAAAACGGATTGCAAGAGCGCCTTAATGCGGCGATTGATAGCGGCAATCTAACCGTTTCAACAACTCCGGAAAAAGCGGATGTCTTTATTATCGCAGTTCCATCTCCGATCAACCCGGATAAAACGGCTGATATGAAATTTGTAGAAGCAGCCACCAAGTCGATTGTTCCTTATATTGAAAAGGGCAACCTCGTCATTCTAGAATCGACCGTTCCACCGCGGACAGTTGAGGATGTGATGATGCCGATATTAAAAGAAAGCGGACTTGAAATCGGGACAGAGTTGCTTGTTTCCCACTCACCTGAACGAGTTATTCCAGGCCGGGTTTTTGAAGAGCTTGTTAATAACAGCCGGATTGTCGGCGGTATTAACGAGGAATCCTCTGAAAAAACGAGAGACCTTTATCGTGCTTTTGTGAAAGGGGAAATTTTCTTAACCGATGCGACAACGGCTGAAATGGTTAAGGTGATTGAAAACACCTTCCGTGATGTAAACATTGCCTTCGCCAACGAGCTGGCACGGGTCAGTACAAATCTTGGCGTCAATGTTTGGGAGGCCATTAAGCTTGCCAACCATCACCCGCGCGTCAATATTCACCTTCCAGGTCCCGGCGTGGGCGGCCATTGTATTGCCGTCGACCCATGGTTCCTTGTTGAGCAGGATCCGGAAAATGCAAAAATCATTCATCTTGCAAGGCAAACGAATGATTCGATGCCGCTTTATGTGGCGAATCAGGTTAAAACGATTGCTGATCAGCATCAAATTAAGAATCCGAAAGTGGCTGTTTTGGGTTTATCGTTTAAAGCGAACATCGATGATATGCGGGAAAGTCCATCCGTTGAGGTCGTTCATCATTTAAATGAGCTAAATCTTGAACTTACGGCTTTTGATCCGCACATCCATGAAGCGAAATTACCTCAGCAATCATTGGAGCTCGAAGAAACATTGAAAGATGCGGATATCATCCTCATTTTAACAGAGCACGATGAATTTAAGATTCTCGATCCGAAACAGACAGCTAATCTAGTTCGTTCAAAAATTGTATTTGACACAAAAAATTGCCTCCCGCGTGATGCTTGGGTCAATGCAGGTTTTGATTTGCGTGTTTTAGGAGATTCCAAAAATATATAAATTTGCATCCAACTGCGGCAAACACTCTTTGCCGCAGTCAGTTTCAGATAAGATGCCTAAATCAGAACCAGGTGGTACATTATGAAAGAAAACTTTCTTGGCGTGGATGTTTGTGATTATGATTACGATCAGCTCGCCTCATTATTAATGCAGGATATCGAAAACAAGAAGAAATCATTTATTGTCGCGATTAATCCGGAGAAAATCATGAAGGCCCAAGAGGATGAGGCACTAAGAACGCTCTTGAACCGTGCTGATTATCAGATTCCAGATGGAATTGGCGTTATTTTAGCCTCGAAACTAAAAGGCGGCCGGGTAAAAAGCCGTGTAACCGGAATTGATATGATGCTTAAGCTTTGCAAAATAGGGGCGGAGCAAGGGAAACGAATCTTTTTGTACGGCGGGAAACCAGGTGTTGCCGATGCGGCGAAGATGGAGCTTGAAAAGCAAATCCCGGGAATTCAAATTGTCGGGACCTTACATGGTTATGAGAAAGATGAACAGATAATCGTTGATACGATTAATCAGCATCAACCGGAAATTATCTTTGTTGCGTTAGGAAGTCCGGCTCAGGAATATTGGATTGTCAATCACATGAATCAAGTAACTCCTTGTGTCTTTCAAGGGGTAGGCGGTTCGTATGATGTGATTTCCGGCAATCTCAAACGCGCCCCGGAAGTTTTCCAAACGCTTGGATTAGAATGGTTCTACCGTTTAGTCAAAGAACCGTGGCGCTGGAAACGGCAGTTAATTTTGCCGAAATTCCTGCTTAGAACAATGAAAAAGTAATAGCCTTTCTCAAGTATCATGGGGAGAGGCTTTTTATTCAGAGAGAAAAGGGGGTCGACAAGGATGGCGACATTTGTTGACAATCTAATCAAACAATTGCGTGGAAGCATTTTCTATGGTTTCGCAAAGAAGAATCGTGTTTTAATAAAACTGAAAAGAAAATATGACAAAGTCCAATATCAAAAGCAACAGAATAGTGTTCATAAATATGGCCTGCAAATGTTGAAATATATGAAAGAGGCGTTTGCGGAAATTGGCGAGGAATTTTGGCTCGATTATGGGACACTTCTTGGGGCTGTCCGCGAAAAGGATTTTATCGGGCATGACAAAGATCTCGATATCGGCTGTTTTGATTTTGATGATAAAAAGAAGGACATGCTTGTCGAGATTCTTGCGAAAAAAGGTGTTGAACTGTACAAGCAGTTCGAAATGGATGGAAAAGTTTATGAGCAGGCCTTTCATTTAAACGGCTTGCATTTTGATATCTTTTATTATTGGAAGGGCGAAGATGATTTAATTTGGTGTTATTTTAGTGAAATTGGTCCGAAAATGGCGTTTGAAAATCGCCCCAATTATCAAATTGCCAAAGGGTATCTCACTTCAAGCGTCACATCGCATTTTGCCGGGCTAATGGACTATGAATTTAAAGGTGAAATCTTCAAGATTCCGACGAATTATCACGAGTATTTGGTCGATAACTACGGGACAACCTATATGCAAAAAGATGAAAGTTGGATTACAGGGGAATCGCCGGACAATCTTAAGCAGATAAAGAAGGATGTCATCGTCAAGGAATATATTTAAGATTGAATGGGGCTGTTCCGGTGACAGACCCTTACTTTTTGATTCGAGGTTGTAATAATGCAAAAAAAGTCGCTATTAAAAAATGCCATTTATAAAATTACATTAAACTTTTTCAATCTGATTGTGCCTGTTATTATTGGTGCGTATGTTTACAGAACATTAGGAACGGATGCCATCGGAAGAGTAAAAACCGGGGAAACGATTTTTAATTACTTCTTTATTTTTGCGGCCTTTGGTGTTTATCAATATGGTCTGCGTGAGGTCAGCCGAATCAAAAATGATAAGCAAAAGGTCAATCAGCTATTCACAAGCTTATTTACCTTGGGCCTGTTAACCAACTTGGTGGCGCTCTTGGTTTACCTGGCTGTTTCTTATATAGGTTACGGCGGCAAGGTACTATTTCCAGTCTTGATGGTGTATTCACTCAACTTCTTTCTTAATATTTTCTTTGTGGAATGGGTTAATGAAGCCTATGAGGATTATGGCTTTATTACCCTCAAGACGATGATTGTAAAGCTCATTTATGTGGCTTTATTGCTTACGTTTGTAAAAAGTGCGGATAATTATTTGATCTTTATCGGTTTATTAGCGACAACTACCGGTTTGAATAATATTATCAGTTTTGTTTATGTAAAACGAAAAGTGAAATTTGATTTTAAAAATATTAGTTTTCGCCCACACTTGAGGCCTTTGTTTCTTGTCGTTATTTTCTCCAATGGAAATATCCTGTATTCGCAGCTTGACCGTTTCATGCTCGGGGAATTTGTCAATGAACGGTCTGTTTCGTATTATACAATGGCCCAGCAAATTGCTACGATGATCAATGCTCTGATGCTTAGTATTATTCAGGTCACAATCCCGAGGCTTTCCTATTTATTAGGCGGTGAAAATGACGAGCAGTATCTAACCTTACTGAAGAAAATTGCTATAGTTTATTCCGCTTTGTTATTTCCCGCTGCAATTGGGCTTTATGTCATTGCTGACGTTGCGGTCGTACTTTATGGGAAAGAAGAATTTATCCCTGCAGGTCCGGTCTTGTCGATTTTCGCACTTTATATGATAACAATTGGTTTTGAATCGATTCTATCGAATCAAGTTATTTATATAAAGAAGAAAGAAAATATTCTCGTCCGGTTAATTTTTATTTGCGGGTTCATCAACTTGGCATTGAATGTGGGCTGCTTGTACTTTGGTGTACTGGATGCAAGGACGGCAATCATGACAACTGCGATCGCCAACGTCTTCTTGATTGGCAGCGAATATATTTACATTCGGAAATTTCTCAAAGTGCCCTTTCAGCTATTATCGTGGACTAACTTGAAATATCTCGTTTATTCGATTTTGTTTATCCCAATATCACTAGCTATTCGTTCTTTTGTAAGTGGCACTCTCCTGTTGACTGTGTCAATCATTACAGTATGCGGACTGTATTATTTACTCGTTTTACTTGCTACAAAGGATGAAATCGTTGGCTTGTTTACTACAAAATTGAAAGGGAAATTTTTGAAAAAATAATCGTTCAACATCTATTAAAGACTTCTTTTTAGTTAGCAGTTCTTTTTTGGGGTTATGAAATTCAACGTTGTGGGTAACTACTAATTAACAAGAATTTGAGTTTTTTCTTTACATAACCCGTATTTCCTTGTTAAGGTGAGTTATATTAAAAAAATTAAATATTTCATTTTAAGAAAAAGTTAAGGCTGTTCTTCTAGTATATACATTAATAATCTTGAAGATTCGAGGATGCAAAATGGCTTCTTTAAAAAAGAATTTCCTTTATGTCCTGCTGCAGCAATTTGTCCTGCTAGGGCTTCCGTTTTTAACCATCCCTTATATTTCAAGGATATTAGGACCTAACGGTGTGGGGCATTACAGCTATAGTTTTTCTTACATTACTCTCTTTATTAATGTTTTTCTACTTGGCTCCAACTTGTATGCAATCAGGGAAATCGCGAATGTTAAAGCGGACTCTCAACAGTTATCTCGTTCGTTTAGTGAAATCTTTCTAATCCGAACAGGGTTATTAACAATTGCAACTGTGGTTTACTTCATTTGTGTTCCGCTGGTTTGGAAAGGGGACGCGGTTTTTTATTGGCAATCCTTACATTTAATTGGTGCCTTCTTTGATATCACCTGGCTTTTTCAAGGACTTGAAAAGTTCAAAAAGGTGGTCACTCGAAATATTACCTTGAAGCTCATGGGCTTCGGCAGCGTGTTTATTTTTGTAAAAGATGAACATGACCTCGTGTTATATACGATTATCATGGGGGCAGCTGTTATTATTGGAAATTTAGCTCTCTTCTATCGTTTGAATCAATACGTTCGTCTAACGCTGACAAATACAGTGTTTAAGCAACATTTTCTACAAATGTTAATTTTATTTATTCCAAGTTTCTCGGCAATGATCTATTCCGTTTTGGATAAAACAATGCTTGGCATCATGTCTACTACTGCGCAGGTAGGCTTTTATGAGCAATCCTATAAAATTGTTTATATGATTTCGTCGCTAATAAACATCTCAGGAGTGATTATGCTGCCGCGTACGTCAGCATTAATTGCCGAGAAAAAGTTCGAAAAACTGCTCCAGGTGCTCCGTGACGGGGTCACTGTGACCCTTTTTCTAGTTCTGCCCATCGCATTTGGATTTTTGGTCATTTCCAAGGATTTTGTGCTCTGGTTTTTAGGAAATAAATTCACACCCAGCGGCACGATTGCAATGATCATGGCCCCGATTATTATCTTTAAGTCGCTAGGTGTTGTTTTCGGTTCTTGGTATTTTGTCCCGATGAAAAAGAATAAAGAATACACCTTGCCAATTGTGTTTGGTGCCGTATTGAACTTTATCCTTAACATCCTGCTCATTCCCCGCTATGGCGGTGCAGGAGCTGCGATTGCCACGACGATTACAGAAGGATTAATTTTAGCGATTCAAGTCTGGTTTTTGAAGGATGTTATCAAACTGCAAAATCGGGCAAAATATGCAATAATGATTTACTTACTGGGATCGATGGCAATGGCCGTTATCGTGTATCAAGTTAGCTTGTATGGGCATTTTTCCTTATTAACCGCAATCCTGCTAAAAGTGGTAGCGGGGATTATCGTGTATGGAGCCGTGCTCGGATTGTTCCGAGAACAACTAGCGCTTGGTTTTATGAAAAAAATCTTTTTCTTTAAATCGAAGATGAAAAGTGGATGAGAGGGATGGTTATTCAGCCCCTCTTTTTTGTCGTCTAGTAAACTATATCTTCATTTAGGTGCGGGTAACTTTGATAAAGTTTTCTGATTCCAGCGCAAGCAGCCTAGCTTATATAAGAATCTTCTTTATCGGTAAAAAAACTTCCTAAAAAATTTACCAATATTTCCATTATTATGGCTTTCAATTATGCTATTATGTATAAAGGATATTTTAGTAGATATGAAGGAACTACCTTTATTTCTCGGTTATTATAGATAAGGAGATTAGATAATGGTTAAAAAGGTTTTAACAATATTTTCTTTTGCCGCTATTTTTTTGTTTTTTCAAACGGATGCATTTGCAAGTGGGGAAGATTCAACTCCTAACTTACAAATCCCTGTCATAAGCGATGTGCACATCAATATGAATATACAGCAGCGCCAAACTCGATTTATTAACGCATTACAAGAATTTAAACAACTTGCCCCAAATTATCAAGCAATCGCAGTGGTTGGCGATTTGACGGACCAAGGACTGGAAGATCAATATAATAGATTTAATAGTTTATTAGCTCAATATGGAAATTCTGATGCCGAAAAGGTCTTGGTAATGGGCAACCATGAGTTTTTTGAAGGGGTCTATTGGCCCGATCCTCGGTTTACCGACCAAATGTTCATCGACCGCTTTATTTTACAAACAGAGATGCAGGGTCTCTATTATGATAAGTGGATTGATGGAGCTAATTCCAGCAGTTATCATTTTATTGTATTGGGGAGCGAAGAATCAAGGGTTACAAATCCGAAAAACATTGATTATGCGGTAATCTCAGAAAAGCAGTATCAATGGTTAGAAGAAACGTTAAGTATTGATTCGGATCCAAATAAACCTATTTTTGTTTTCCTTCATCAACCAATCGACGACACAATTTATGGAAGTGAGGAGTGGGGAGGTAATTTAAGAGATGGCAGGCTAAAGGGAATCCTAGAAAAATATCCACAAGTCATGCTGTTCTCCGGCCATCTGCACTATCTCCTGCAACATCCAAGATCGGTTTATCAGGATGGCTTTACAATGGTGAATACCGGGGCTACAGCCTACATGCTCTACGAAAATGGAAATGCACCGGCAGAGTTTTCACAGGGGTTGTTGGTCAATGTTTATGATGATAAGGTTGAGATTAATGCGAGGGAATTTAGCAATCAGACGTGGGTCAATCAGTATACGGTTAAGCTTCCTTTTGAACAGACAATTGATGATACAGAACCACCTGTCTTTAAGGCGAATGCAGCAGCAAGTATGGATGCTGTAACGGAAACTACAGCCGCTATTTCCTGGCCGTCTGCTTCTGATAATACACAGGTAGATAAATATTTAATTAAACAAGACGGAAAAGTCATTCAAACCATTTATCCAAAGTTTTGGGAAGCGGCAATTCCTGAGCGTTATTCGACCGCCATTACGAAATTAAATGCAAATACGAACTATGCAATTGAAATTTCAGCGATAGATGCCTGGAATAATGTGTCAGAAAGGACGTTAAAACTGAGCCTGACGACAGCCAAATTCAAAGGCTGGGTAGCTGACGGGAAAATCTGGTATTATTTTGACTATACGACAGGTGAAAAGGTTACAGGCTGGCTTAAAGTGCAAGAAAAATGGTATTACTTTAATAGCAATGGCATCATGCAGACAGGCTGGATAATGGACAAGGGGAAAAAGTATTTTCTCGACAACACAGGGGTGATGGCAACTGGCTGGCTGAAAGACGGTGGAGTATGGTATTATCTTGACCAAACTGGAATAATGAAGGTTGGCTGGGTAATGGACAAGGGGAAAGAGTATTTTCTCGACAACACTGGGGCGATGGCAACTGGCTGGCTGAAAGACGGTGGAACATGGTATTATCTTGACCAAACTGGAATAAAGAAGGTTGGCTGGGTATTGGACAAGGGGAAATGGTATTTCCTCAACAACACTGGGGCGATGGCAACTGGCTGGCTGAAAGACGGAGGAGTATGGTATTATCTTGACCAATCTGGGATGATGAAGGTTGGCTGGGTACTCGATAAGCAAGTCTGGTATTACTTGAAGAGCAGCGGAGCAATGCAAACAGGGTGGCTGCTTAATAATAACAGCTGGTATTTCTTAGAAGGCAGTGGAGCTATGAAAACGGGCTGGGTCCTGTCCGCTAATAAGTGGTACTACCTTTATAATGACGGACGGATGGCCGCCAATACTAAAATAGGCTCATATAAACTTGATAAAAACGGAGTATGGATTCAATAAATTACTAGAAAGAGAGAAAGCAGTTTTGCCTTCTCTCTTTCTCTTTACAAAATTCCTGAGAATTCATCGCGGTTTTCTGCAAAAATTGCGTTAAATAACTTGATAAATATAATGATTAGCGATAACATAAATTTGGTTTGAAAAAATAGCCATCAAACTTTCACAGCGAGAGGTGCTACTATTGGCGAAAGTTCTTTATTTATTAAATTTCGTTGGCAATGGCGGAACGGAAAAGTACGTTTTAGATTTAATTCATTCGGCTGGTCGCGAAAACTGTGTCTTTATTTATTCCGAAGAGGGACCCGGTCTCGATGATTTTAAACGAGCTAATGTTAAAATGTATCAGGTTAAAATGAACGGCCCTTTTGATTTTCAAGCTGCAAAGCAAATAAAACAAATTATCCAAATGGAAAAAGTCGATGTTGTCCATGCCAATTTTTTACGGGAAAATTATCTTGCTATTTTAGCGAAATTGATGGGGGCACGATGCAAGGTGATTTGGACTTACCACGTGAATGTACCCATGAATAGGAAAATTCGCAGTTTAAATAAAATCATGACAACCTTCAATTATAAGGTCATAACTGTTTCCCAATTTATGTACGAGCAATTACAGCAAAAGGGAGTTTCTAAGAATAAACTGCAATTGATTTTTAATGGTGTGTCTGCACCGTCAACTGTATATCCAATCGAAAGCTTAGGAGAGGTTCCCGTTATTTCAGTTATTGGCCGCCTTCGCGAAGAAAAAGGCCAGTCTTTCTTAATCAAAAGTTTAGCTTATTTGAAAAAGTCACAACCTGACTTGAAATGGGAATGCCATATTTATGGGGATGGCCCGCAAGCTGAAGAACTCCACTCGCTTGTCCAGGAACTTGACCTTGAAAATTTTGTTTATTTTAAAGGTTTTTGCGCGGATAAGGAAATACTATATCTACAAAGTGATATTATTGTGGTGCCGTCAAGTAATGATGCCTTTCCCTATGTGCCGATAGAGGCATTGTCATATAGCCGTATCGTAGTTGGCACGAAAATTGGCGGAATTCCTGAGATTGTGAAGCAGGAGAAATCCGGTCTGCTTGTAGATTACGGCAATGAAGAAGAGCTGGCAAACACTTTAGCTAATCTTTTGACAGATCAAAAGTTAGTCCAGAGGCTCTCAAGGGATGGAAGGAAGTACTTCGATGACCATTTTACCTTTGAAAAAATGATAGACAAAACCAAAGCGCTTTATGAGCACTAAATTTATTAATAGGAGTATAAATCAATGAAATTACTTCGAAGCAACCTATTAATTTTATTAATAGGAATACTAGCTGCAGCCGGGGGCACTCTAACAGGTAATTCAAAGGCTGCGATGCTTATTTCTTTATTCATCGCACTTATTTCGTTTATGAGGAAAGAAACAGGGATTTTATTCCTGCTTATTCTTATTCCCATCAGACCGTTTTTAATCACGATGAATCCGGGCTTTAAGATACTCGGCGATGCGATTATTGGCTTGTTGTTAATCAGAACGTTTTTTGATTATCGCAAGGATATGAAAAAGCTATTTACCTTTCATCCGTTTGAATGGGCCTTCTTTGCCTTTGCAATCATCGGAGTGATTTCCGCATTACTAACGGGCGTCTCGTTGCAGGCGATTATTTTTCAACTGCGGGCATATTATTTATTCTATTTACTATTCTATATTGTCAAACGAATGAACTTTTCTGCTGACTTTATCCGAAAAATGTCATTTACTGCCTTTTTCGTAGGAGTTATTCTTTCCTTACAGGGAATAGCAGAAAAAATCTCTAATAAAACGATGTTAATGCCGCAAGAATGGACGGAATGGTGGTTATCTCCCACCAATCAAATTCGGGTTTACGGCTTACTTAAAGGGCCGAATGAGCTCTCGCTTTATTTGTTAATTACCTTCTTTATCACGCTTTATCTGCTAAAGGGTATCCACGGAAAAACGCGCTATTTTATCTATGCCGGATTATCATTAATAGGGGCAACCATTCTGCTGACATATTCTCGTGGTACGATGCTAACGCTTTTAGTATTTCTACTTGTATATATCGTAATTTACCCTAAATGGAGTAGTGTATTTAGCCGTAAATGGACTCTCGCAACTAGCCCTAAATTGCGACCATTTGTCTCCATTGTTGTTGTTGCCGGTATTTCTTACGGGTTGTTTTTAGGGGTCAATCAAGCAGCCGACCAATATTATAACCAATATTTATCAGTGGAAAGCGGTCATCAAGAAAAAGAAAAAGACAAGGAATCTGAGGGCAGCAAAAGATTCAAAGAGGCCTTTACTGAGGAAACTCTCGGACAAAGCAGTTCCAACGGCCGTATTTTTCGTGTGAAAAAGTCGATTGAGATTTTAAAAGACCATCCGATTATTGGTACAGGATTTGCCACTTTTGGTGGAGCAGCAACCATTACCTATTCCTCACCAATTTATAAGGATTACGGTATTGATAAAAATTTATACACGGATAATCAATATGTCCTCATACTTACCGAGACAGGAGTACTTGGGATGCTGGCTATTGCCATGATTGGTTATTTTTTTCTCATCACATCATGGAAAAATAGAAAAGAATTCTACGGCCCATTATTGGTTTACTTCTTTGTTGCCTTAATTGTTGGCGGGACCGTCTATAATATTTTAGAAAATAATTCGTTTATGATGATGTACTTTATCTTGCTCGGTATCGTTTTTCAAAAACGGGCGGCTTACGAAAAATAATTAGTACTTCTACTTAAATTGATTTACTTATGGATATGAGGGGGGAATAAGTAATGGCAATATTAGTGACGGGCGGAGCAGGTTATATTGGCAGTCATACATGTGTTGAACTTCTAAATGCAGGCAAGGAAATAATTGTTATCGATAATTTTTCAAACAGTAAGCCTGAATCATTATCTAGAGTAAAAGAGATAACGGGTAAAGACTTTCTGTTTTATGAAGTGGATCTGCTTGACCGGAAGGGTCTCGAAGATGTATTTTCGACTAACCAAATCGACGCCGTAATCCATTTTGCCGGGCTAAAGGCGGTAGGGGAATCGGTATCCATTCCACTCCATTATTATCATAATAATATTTCAGGAACCCTCATTCTCTGTGAGGTGATGAACAAGTTTGCTGTAAAAAACCTAGTGTTTAGTTCTTCGGCAACGGTTTACGGCATGCCTGAACGAGTTCCGATTTCAGAAGATTTCTCACTGAGTGCAACAAATCCTTACGGCCGGACAAAATTGATGATTGAAGAAATTTTAACGGATTTATATATTGCCGATAATAGTTGGAGCATTGCCTTATTGCGTTACTTTAATCCTATCGGGGCCCACACGAGCGGGAGGATTGGTGAGGATCCAAACGACATTCCTAATAATTTAATGCCCTATATCACTCAAGTAGCCGTTGGCAAATTAAAAGAGCTGCAAGTGTTTGGAAATGATTATCCAACCGTTGATGGGACTGGTGTAAGAGATTACATCCATGTTGTTGACCTTGCACTTGGGCATTTAAAAGCTCTGGAAGGAGTAATGCCATCCACTGGAGTCGAGGCTTATAACCTAGGTACTGGGACTGGCTATAGTGTCTTAGAGCTGGTTTCAGCCTTTGAAAAGGCCACAGAAATGGAAATTCCTTATAAGGTTGTTGAAAGAAGACCCGGAGATATTGCAGTTTGCTACGCAGACTCTAAAAAGGCTAAAAACTTGCTAGGCTGGGAAGCCCAAAGAGGAATTGAAGAAATGTGTCTGGACTCATGGAGATGGCAGCAAATGAATCCGAATGGGTATACCACTATAAGAACAAATAATGAATCTTGAAGTGCGAACGATTAAAAAATCCATTCTTAAGGGCAATAAGTTCTGCTTTAAATAGCTATCACCTAGATAGTATGGTGCTGGGGGAAAATTAATTAAAAAGATGGATGAAGTTCAGGAACTTCATCCATTATTTAATATCAAATAATTTTAGTATTTATTTTTTTAGTGCTTATGGTGTTAAGTAAAATAGTAATCTAAATACAAAAACTTAAATTGCACTCAATAATAATGGTGAAAAGTGTAATGAATAGTTAAATACCTTAATCAACCGGGTATAATGGTATAATAATTTGGGTAATTTATAGTGATTATTTGGATAAAATGGGTCGGTATCTACCTATTTCTTTAATTAATAACTAAGGGAGGAACATCCGTGAAAAAGGTTCGTAAAGCAATTATCCCTGCGGCGGGACTTGGCACACGTTTTTTGCCAGCTACCAAAGCAATGCCAAAAGAAATGCTGCCAATAGTTGATAAGCCAACCATTCAATATATTGTCGAGGAAGCTATTGCCTCGGGGATTGAAGATATTATTATTGTAACAGGTAAAGGAAAACGTTCTATCGAGGATCATTTTGATTTTGCACCTGAGCTAGAGAAAAACTTACTTGAAAATGAGAAGTGGGATCTTTTAAATAAGGTGAACTATTCCTCGAATCTAGCAGACATTCATTATATCCGTCAGAAAGAGCCAAAAGGGCTGGGACATGCTGTTTGGTGTGCACGCAACTTTATTGGTGACGAGCCCTTTGCAGTACTTTTGGGGGATGATATTGTTCAGAGTGAGACGCCATGCTTAAGGCAGCTTATTAATCAATACGAAGAGACATATTCAGCGATTATTGGGGTCCAGCATGTGCCGGAAAATGAGACACACCGTTATGGGATTGTGGATCCCCTGCAACAAATAGGGCGTCGTTATCAAGTCCAAAGCTTTGTTGAAAAACCGAAGCAGGGGACAGCGCCATCCAACTTGGCAATCATGGGACGGTATATTTTAACACCTGAGATTTTTATGTTTTTAGATCGGCAGGAAATAGGTGCCGGCAATGAAATACAGTTAACTGATGCAATACAAAAATTAAATCAAATTCAACGGGTTTTTGCTTATGACTTTGAAGGGAAACGTTTTGATGTGGGAGAAAAAATTGGATTTGTAAAAACAACTCTTGAGTTTGCGCTCCAGCAGGATGATCTTCATAATGAACTATTAGACTTTATAAAAAACTTGATTACTGAGAATGAGAATAAAAATAATCCTCAGTATACGAATGAAAAAATGTAGAGACTATTTATGAGTTAACATTTTTTTGAAAAATCAATAAAGGTTACGAGGTGTTACTATGGAAATAGCAGTGCTAATTCCTTGTTATAATGAGGAACAAACAATTGGTAAAGTTATTGAAGATTTTAAAAGGGAACTTCCAATGGCAACGATTTATGTTTATGATAACAATTCATCTGATGGAACGTCAGAAGTTGCCAAACAACATGGTGCAATGGTAAAAAGAGAAATACTGCAGGGAAAGGGAAATGTTGTCCGTTCAATGTTTAGAGACATTAATGCTGATGTCTATGTAATGGTGGATGGTGATGATACATACCCAGCAGAGTTTGTCCATGAAATCATAAAGCCAATTGTTACCCATGAGGCGAATATGGTAATTGGTGATCGGTTATCGAATGGTACCTACTTTAATGAAAATAAACGAATGTTCCATAATACTGGTAATACAGTAGTGAAGGGTTTAATCAACTTTCTATACAAAAGCGAAATTAAGGATATTATGACGGGTTATCGAGCCTTTGATAAATTATTTGTCAAATCGATTCCGATTATGAGCCCAGGGTTTGAAATTGAGACTGAAATGAGTTTGCATGCGCTTGATAAGAAGTTTAAGATCAAAGAAGTTCCAATTGATTATCGAGACCGTCCTGAAGGTAGTGAATCAAAACTCAATACCTTTTCAGATGGTATTAAAGTTCTTAATATGATTTTTACCTTATTCAAGGAATTTAAACCATTCCAATTTTTTAGTCTTTGGTCTGTCCTTTTATTAGTTTTAGGTCTGGCTGTTGGAATACCTGTTATTTATGAGTTTATTGCTACCGATTATATTACAAAAGTTCCATCAGCCATTCTTGCTGTGGGATTGGTGATCTTGTCTGTCCTTTCGTTTGGTTGTGGACTAATTTTAGACACTATTTCTTCTCAAAATAAAAAACAATATGAACTTAATCTTAACAGGCTATCCTCTGATCTTGGAGGAGAGAAATGAAAAGCAAACTATCCTATTTGGTGATATTTCTTGTTTCACTTTACTCGACAGCAGGGATCTTTTTCTTCTATTTTCCCATTAAAAATGTACCGGCTTTATTTTTATTTATTGGGTTAATAATCATTTTTGCTGTGTATTCCAAGGTTTACAAAAAATTCTTTAAAATCTTTATTGAGCGTCCAAATAAACAAGGATGGTTTGTCATTTCTTTCTCTGCATTGCTTGCAGTTTTGTTTTTATTAAGTACCAGGGGTCCGCAAGATTATTTGCAGGATAATTCCATGGCTATTGTGTTATTAACTTACTTCGGCAGTTTTTTATTTGTTGCAGCATGTATTGCTTTAATTGTATCAACTATTAGAAAACATGAAAGTAGCAATCTTTCAAATTCAACAATCGCTCAGGACTTTATACTCTATTTCATGATTATTTTCCTAACTGGGTTTGTCTATTTAATTGCTTTCTATCCGGCTATCATGTCTCCAGATTCATTGTCGTCATGGGGTCAGGCACATACTAAAGAATTTAATGACTGGCATCCAATCGTATTTACCTGGATAATCATGATCCTTTCTTATATTTGGGATTCACCCGCAATTGTAAGTTTGTTCCAAATTTTAGTTCTCTCCCTTATATTGGCTTATTCCTTTTGTCAATTTCAGAAGCTAGGGATTAATAAATTTCTTTTAGTCATAATGAGCTTTATAATAGCCATAATTCCTTCATTTGGTATCTACAACATTATTATTTGGAAGGATGTCCTTTTCAGTGCAAGTATATTAATATTTACTGTTCATTTATTCATGATAATGCGTTCAAAGGGAAAATGGCTTTCAAGTAAAATTAATATTATATTTTTTTTCCTTGCATCGTTTGGAGTAGTGTTTTTACGCCATAATGGTTTCCCGATTTTTGTGTTAACTATGCTTGCTTTACTTTTGTATTATTGGAAGTCTGTTTGGAAAATTGCTGGTCCTACTTTTCTTATTTTGGTTATTTCCCATGAAATTTTGACCGGTCCAGTTTTCGCTTATTTGGATGTAAAGCCATCTGATCCTAATGAAGCTTTATCGATTCCCACGCAGCAAATTGCTAATATTATTAAGAATGATGGTAATCTTACACCTGAACAATTGAAATATTACAATAGTATTTTTCCAATTGAGATGTGGAAAGAAAAATATTTACCCCATACAGTAGATCCCATAAAGTTTTCCTGGGCGGAATATAACAGGAAAATAATTTACGAAGACTTTCCGAAGTATTTTAAAACGTGGGGGGAAGTGGTTGTTCAAAATCCATCCTTAGCGATGGAGGCCTTTATAAAACATACAGCGTTAGTATGGCAAATGAGCACTCCACAATATGGTTATACGTCTACCTATATTACCTTTATAATGAAAAATGATTATGGATTGGAAAGTAAATCAATAAATACTTCTCTGACAAATGGGGTAACAAAGTATTTAGAATTCTCAAAGGCACAGCCTTTTGTCAAATTAGTATGGCGACCTGCGTTCTATGCTTTTTTTATCCTTCTCTTTTGGGTTGTGATATTTTTGAAAAACGGGTGGAAGTCGACTATTGTTATTTTGCCGTTTTTATTAAATATTCTATCTGTCGCTGCAGCAATGCCTGCCCAAGATTTCCGATATTTGTTTGCTAATGTTTTATTAAGCTTTGTTTTTCCTTTTATGGCATTAATCCACCCTAAACTAATAGAGGAATCATAAAAATGGAAAATTCAACAGTTAAAAAAAATGGGGTTTATACCGGAATTGTATTAATGATTTTAGCTGCCTTTTGTACAGCTCTTGGACAATTGTTTTGGAAGTTGTCTCATGCCTCGTTAAATTTAGATTTAATTATTGGGTTTACCTTGTATTTCCTTGGGGCCGCATTGATGACTATTGCTTTTCGTTTTGGAAAACTATCCATTTTGCATCCTCTTTTAAGTGTTGGATATGTTATTAGTACGATTTTAGGATCTATTTTTCTAAAAGAAAGCATAAATATAAGCTCCATTTTAGGTATTATGTTTATTATGGCCGGTGTTTTTGTGATCGGTGGTGAGTCTGATTAACTTTTTATTATTAGCTTTCATGACATTTTTCGGCTCGTTAGGCGGGTTCTATCTTAAAAAGGCTAGTTCCTCTTTCCAAACTAGTATAAAAAACCTGTTTGTATTTTTGGCAATTGGGGGGATTTTTTATGTAGCAGGAGCGGTAATAAATATTATTTTACTAAAAAGGCTCCCATACTCAATTGTTTTTCCGCTTACTTCAGTAACATATTTTTGGACAATGCTTCTTTCAAGCGTATGGCTTAAAGAACGGTTCACAATGAAAAAGTTGATTGGAGTAACCTTAATTCTCATAGGCTGTATTTTTTTATCATTGAATAGTTAATTTCATTAAGCGAGGGGCCTACTCCATAAGGAGATAGGCTTTTTCGTCGCCTTAGCAGTAATTTCAAAGATAATGTAACTTTTAGGTTATGTTATTCGTCAAATTTCATGGTATATTAATAAGAATAACAAATGCACTATAGCTGAATTTAGGAGAAATCATGAAAAACAATGTAACAGTCATCTCAAATATGTATCCCACGAATGAACATAAAAGCTTTGGGATTTTTGTGAAAAATCAAGTAGAAGCACTAAGAAATAAAGGTTTAGCCGTTGATGTAATTGCGATTGATAATCCTAATAAAGGTAAACTGAATTTGCTGAAGAAATATGGAAAATGGGCGTTCACGTTTCTAGTCCATTTACTTTTTAAAGGAAGCAGAACATCGGTTGTCCACGCACATTATGTATTTCCGAGCGGCTGGCTGGCAAAATGGTACAAAAAGCTTTTTGGAGCTCGGTTTATTGTAACGGCCCATGGCGGCGATATTGACAAAATGGTGAAGAAAAGCGGTCGTATATTTAATATGACCAAAACCATTTTAGCAGAAGCTGATCACGTCATTGCTGTTGGCCAGGAATTATACACGACGCTAGAAACAGAATTTGGGGTCTCGCGCGACAAGCTTTCCCTTATTAATATGGGTGTTAATCTGGATGTATTTAAAGTAGTGGATAAGTCAGTGGCTCGCTTGCGCCTTGAGATTCCGCAAAATAAAACGCCGCTATTGTTTGTTGGCAATATTATTGAGCAAAAAGGTCTTAATGACCTGGTTGAAGCCTTCGCAGTACTTAAGAAGGACCTGCCTGAGTATGAATTGTACATAATTGGATCGAATAAGGACCAAGGGTATTTTCGAAAACTTGAAACCGTGATAGCGGAAACAGGATTAAAAGAAAGTGTTCATTTTCTTGGGACGAAACAGCAAGCGGAAGTTGCTTTATGGATGGCTGCTGCGGAAGTATTTGTGCTTCCTTCCCATCTTGAGGGGTTTGGCCTTGTCGCCTTAGAAGCAATGGCCTGCGGGACACCGGTGGTTGGTTCGAATGTGGGCGGACTAAAGTACCTGCTCAATCACGGGAAAGGGATGCTTGTTAATCCGAAAAATCCCGCCGAACTGAAAAAGGCACTTCAAACTGTCTTAGAGTCTGAAGAGGTGAAACAAAACCTGATTCGCAAGGGCTTAGAGATGGCGCAGAAAAATGATCAAATTATCATGACGGATAAAGTCATCAACCTCTATCAATCGCAAAAGCAAAAGGGCTGAAAAGGATGCCCTTTTTATCGATTTTCTTCTATTAAATTAGTAATTATGAAATATATGAAATATTTAGTAACTTGATTGACATTATAATATCTATTTAAAATAGGCGTTAGCTGTGATATAATCCAACATGGTACATTAGTTTACAAAGTTTACAAATGGTTATTAAATAGATAACTATTTTTTAAGTAATATATAAAGTTACTTCATTATGCTTGTTTGCAAGTTGTTTAAATAGGCAAATAGTTTCGAGGAGGATCATAATGATCTACATCACCCTGATTATATGCTTCATCAGTTCAATTCTGCTTACACCGTTAGTTAAAAAACTTGCTTTCAAAATTGGTGCCACAGATAAACCAAATCATCGAAAAGTTCATCAGAAAATTATGCCGCGTCTTGGCGGACTTGCAATTTACCTAAGCTTCATTATCGGTATGCTGGTGCTTCGGCCAGAAGATCCGTATGCTCTATCGATTATTATTGGAAGTATTATCATTGTCCTTACAGGAATACTAGATGATATTATCGAGCTTTCGGCGAAAGTTAAACTTATCGCCCAAATAGCTGCTGCCGCTATCGTTGTCATTTGGGGTGGAGTACATGTTCAATTTATTAACCTGCCTTTCGGAGGACACATTGAATTTGGCTATTTTAGTATTCCAATGACGATTATTTGGATTGTCGGTATTACCAATGCGATTAATCTCATTGACGGCTTGGACGGCCTTGCTGCAGGAGTATCTTCCATCGCCTTAATTACCATTTCCGGGATGGCCATTATTATGGGAGATGGCTATGTAACAGCTGTAGCCTCGATTGTACTGGCAAGTACACTTGGATTCTTAATTTACAATTTCCACCCGGCAAAAATCTTTATGGGCGATACAGGTGCCTTATTCTTAGGCTATATGATTTCGGTATTATCGCTTCTGGGCTTTAAAAACGTCACCTTGATTTCTTTTATCGTCCCAATTATTATTCTTGGTGTGCCGATTTCTGATACCTTCTTTGCGATCATTCGCCGGATTGTTAATAAAAAGCCGCTATCGGCACCGGATAAATCACATTTGCATCACTGCCTGCTCAGACTAGGATTTACCCATCGCCAGACCGTATTGATGATTTATGCGATGGCAGCCTTCTTTGGACTTGCGGCGATCATCTTTTCACAAGCAAAGCTTCTCGGCGGCTTTTTCTTCATCGTGATTCTTTTGATCATGATTGAACTGTTTGCCGAAATGATTGGCCTTGCTGGAAAAAATTATCGGCCATTACTCAAAATGATGCGTGTTCTACTCGTAACGGGAGAACGGAATAGATAAACCTTAAAGAGTCTGACCCGCCGTGGTCAGGCTCTTTTATCTGAAAAATGGGTAGAATAATGAAGCATTATATCTCTGGTAAAATAGGGGCAAATTACTATGAAAAAATTCCTGAAATTTGGGGTTGTTGGTATTGTAAATACACTTATTACAATAGGAAGTTTTACTGTTTTTGTGTACTTTGGCATGAACTATATTGCTGCTAATATCACAGCGTATGGATTAGGGATGATAAACAGCTTTTTTTTGAATAAGAATTGGGTGTTCCAAGCAAAATCAAGAAGGCTATCTCTTGTAATTAAATTCGTGGTTGTTAATTTTCTAACACTGGGCTTTACGACAATATGTCTTTACGTATTGGTTAGACACATGGATATTCATTCTTCCGCAGCTCAGATAATTTCGACATGTATTGGTTTGGCAATAAATTTTCTATTAAACAAAAAATGGACATTTAGCGAAAAAGGGCTGAAAACTGTTTAGCGAAGCTGTTAGAATTCATGCGAGAGAACCGGACAGCTCATGCCTTGGAGATTAAAGCAAAAAAGCCGCATCACTTCGCGTGATGCGGCTTTTTTGCTTTAGTTAGAGCTTGTCGATGAATCTCCGTTACTTTCGGCATTGGCATGCGCAGCATTGGTGCCGGTTTCAGAAGCAGTTGAATCGGTGCCAAGATGCGCTTTGAGAGTCGATTTTGTCTCTTCAAGATTTTGTTTATCAAGCTTATAGTAGTAAATTTTATTGATATATTCATCTTCACCCTTAAGGTTTAAGGTTTCAATGTTTAAACCGCTCCCGGCAAGTCCATAATCCATCAAGGATTTCATATCATTGAATGACATATTTGTTTCCATATTGTTGCCAACAGCATCAATCATGTCCGCATGTTTGGAAAAGGAGCCAACGGAAAGTGCCTTTTTAAAAATCGCCTTAATAATCTCCTGCTGTCTCATCCCGCGCATAACATCGGAATCTTTGTGACGTGTTCTGGCAAGAGCAAGAGCCTGCTCGCCTGTTAATGTTTGAACACCAGGTTTTAAGCGGATTGCATTATGGTTATCTTCGGAATCTTTTTCTGAAATCGCATAAGGAACATCGGCCTCAATGCCGCCTAGAGCATTAACAACATCAATGAAAGCATAAAAATTTATTTTCACATAATAATCAATTGGAATATCGAGAAGTTCCTGAACGGTTTCAATTGTCAACTTCGCTCCACCGTATGCATGAGCGTGATTAATTTTTGTATACATATCTTTTTCAGGAATATGAACATAGGAGTCACGCGGAATGCTTAATAGCTTAACAGATTTATCCTTTTTGTTGAGGGTAGCAACAAGTAAGGCATCCGTTCTAATGGCTTCTCCATATTGTTTTTCTCGGCTTTTAGCAGCATCAACGCCCATTAGGAGGATGGAGATGTTATCCATATCGGGATTAACTTGAGTCGTTCGTTTGGAAGTTGTTTTTACCGGTTTATACGATTTATTAATAACGGATTCAGCTTTATTAAGTAAAAAGGTGGCATAACCAGCACCGCTTAAGACAACAATTAATAATGGTACGAAGATCCAGATAAAGATCCGTTTTTTCCGCCCCTTTTTCTTCTGACTTACCAGGACTGAGCGTTGAAATTCGGTCATATGATTTCTCCTTTTATTAAAATATCATTAATTTACAATTATCATAGCTAAAGACCAGCTTTTATTTTACTCCTTTTTAGGCACTACGTAAATTGAATTTTTGTGTCGAATATTGAAAACTACAAATCTTCTATACTATTCCTCCCCAAGAACCATATTCTAATAGACGACAAAATCCGTGTCTTGGTTACATGAGTGTAAAAGCCTTTTTCTCCAAAAATATCTAACGTTATGAAGATTCAATCAATTAAAATTCTCCATTAAAATCTTGTAAATATTTTTTAAAAGGACTATTAAACTCTAATGAAAATTAGTAGAATAAATCTTGCAACAAAAAATATTTTGTCGAAGGGCGGAAAGAGTGTGAAGAGAAAGATTAAAAGAAGCATCAAGAAACGTATGCTTAATGGTTCTCTAGCTGTTGCGTTAGCGCTTTCAGTGGTACCGTTGAATATTTTTCCACATACAGCCAAAGCAGAAGGTACAGGAAGTACTGCAACTCTTCGTATCTTGGAAACTACGGATCTGCATTCCAATGTCATGCCGTATGATTATTTCAAAGATGCACCAGTAACAGATTATGGACTAGCAAAAACAGCAACGTTAATCAAACAAGCTAGGTCTGAAAAAACGAACTCCATGCTTTTTGATGCTGGTGACACAATTCAAGGGAATCCACTTGCCAGTTATGTTGCGAAGGTAAAAAGATTAGCACCAGATGAAACTCATCCTATTTACAAAGCAATGAATTATTTGAAATATGATGCAGGTATCGTTGGAAACCATGAGTTCAACTATGGTTTGGACTATTTGAATGATGTTTTAGAGGAAGTTCAGTTCCCAATTGTAAACGCTAACATCTATAAGGACGATCATGATAACGATCCTACTAATGATGTTAACTATTTTACCCCTTATAAAATCCTGTCTAAAACTATTAAAGATGATGCTGGAAATGAGCATGTCATTAAGGTTGGGGTAATCGGCTTTGCACCACCGCAAATCATGAGATGGGACAAGGATAACCTTTCTGGAAATGTCATTACGAAGGATATTATCAAAGAAGCAAACAAATTCATTCCAAAAATGAGAACAGAAGGCGCAGATGTAATTGTAGCGATTGCGCACTCTGGCTGTGATATCGACGAAGCAGGAAAAGAAGAAGCTGAAAATGCTGTATATGATTTAACCAAAGTTCCTGGCATCGATGCGATGTTATTTGGTCATGCTCACGTGAACTTCCCTGGAGATGCTTCCTTTAACGGCAAAACTAACATCGATAATACAAATGGAAAAATTAACGGTGTACAAGCTGTTGAAGCCGGCTTCTGGGGAAATAACCTCGGAGTTCTTGATTTAGCTCTTGTTCAGGATGCAAATGGAAAGTGGACTGTTGATAAGGCAAACTCTAAATCAGTTAACCGTCCAGTATCTGCTGACACAGCTTCAGATGAAAAAATCGTTGCTGATGTGAAGGATGCTCATGAAGCTACTCTTACCTATGTACGTGGCAAAATCGGTGAAACTGAAATTCCTATGCACAGCTTCTTTACCCGTGTAATGGATGATGCGTCAACGCAAATTGTTAACGCAGCACAAATGGATTACGTGAAAAAATGGATTAATGCTAATGCACCAGAATATAAGAATGTTCCTGTTCTTTCCGCTGCAGCGCCATTTAAAGGCGGACGCGGTGGTGTGTCTGATTTCACGAACATACCAAAAGGTAATGTAGCTATCAAGAGTGCAGCTGACTTATATTTGTTTGATAATACATTAAAGGCTTTAGAAGTAACTGGAGACCAAGTGAAAAGATGGATAGAAAAATCTGCAGAACAATATAACACAATTGATCCAAATAAAGAGGGCAATCAGCAATTACTAAATGAGGTTGATGACAAAATACGCCCTTACAACTTTGATGTTATCGATGGGGTAAAGTACGAAATTGATGTAACGAAGCCAATAGGACAGCGTGTCATTAAATTAACAATGATGGATGGCACACCTGTTGATCCAGCTCAAAAATTTATCGTAGCTACAAATAATTACCGTGCTGGCGGCAGCGGCGGTCTTGCTGAATTAAAGAATGCAAAAGTTGTCGTGGATTCTCCATTTGAAAACCGTCAAATTCTTATGGATTATATTACGGCAAAAGGTACGATTAATCCAGTTGCGGACAATAACTGGAAGATCGCTCCTGTTGGCGGCGTTGCCAAATTAGTATTCCATTCTGCTCCAGAGGCTAAACCATACCTTGGTCAAACACCAAATGTAAAAGACCTTGGAGCATCAACAACAAAACCAGGATACGAGCTATTTGAATTAGATCAAAATGTTCATGTTCAATTACTAGGCATCAACGACCTTCATGGTCAACTAGACTACAAAACAAATGTTAATGGTCAGCCTGTAGGTGGAATTGAATACCTAGCTGGTTATTTGAAAGAAAGAGAAGCAACAAACCCTTCTAATACATTAATGGTTCAAGCGGGAGACGCAGTAGGTGCAAGCCGTCCGGTATCTGCCCTATTACAGGATGAGCCAACCATTCGCTTCTTAAATGAACTTGGCTTCGATGTAGGGACAATTGGTAACCACGAATTTGATGAAGGTGTAACAGAAATGAAGCGCCTAATCAATGGTGGCGCGCATTCGGCAACGGAGAAAGATTTTGGTGTATTTGAAGGTGCGAGTTTCCCATACGTTGTAGCTAACGTTGAGGATGAAAACACTGGGAAATTAATTTTAGATCCATATGTAGTAAAAGAAGTTAACGGTGTGAAAATTGGCTTTATCGGTGTTGTTACAACTGAAACACCAACAATCGTTACTCCAAGTGGTGTAGCTGGCGTGAAATTTACAGATGAAGCAACAGCAATTAACAAATACGCTGCTGAATTAAAATCACAAGGCATTAAGTCAATCGTTGTCCTTGCCCATAATGCTGGAACATCAAATACTGATGGCACGAACGCTAAAGGAAGCGTAGTTGACATTGCTAAAAAGGTTGATAAAGAGGTTGACGTTATCTATGGTGCACATGACCATGCCTATTTAAATGCTGATGTCGATGGCAAATTACTCGTCCAATCTTATTCTTACGGAACTGCATTCTCTGATATTGATTTAACAATTGATCCAATTACACAAGATGTTGTAACAAAGAAGGCTGAAATTGTAAGAACATTCCAAAACGAAGAGCATCTAGATGCAAAAATCAAAGCAGAGCTTGATAAGTATCAAGCATATATAGCTCCAATCGTAAGTGTAGTAGTTGGAGATGCTGCAAACGTAATTACTAAAAAGGTAAATGCCTCTGGAGAATCCGCAATGGGGAACTTAATTGCCGACTCTATGCGAATTCAAACAGGAGCACAATTTGGATTTATGAATTCCGGCGGTGTACGCGACGAAATTAAGAAATCCGGCCCAATCACTTGGGGAGATTTATTTGCTGTCCAGCCATTTGGTAATGATGTTGTTACAGAAAAAATTACTGGTGAACAAGTAAGAATCTTGCTGAACCAACAATGGTCTGAAACGAGTTACGCAAAAGTTATGCAAATTTCTGGTTTGACCTACACATGGTCAGATAAATTATCAATCGGAAATAAGATCCTAGATATTTACTTACCTGATGGTTCAAAAATTGATCCAAAGGCTGTATATACTGTTGCTGTAAATAACTTTATGGCAGACGGTGGGGATGGATTTACGATCCTTAAGGATGGTAAGGACAGAGTCACACAAAAAACAGATTTAGATACTTTGATTGATTATGTAAAAGCACAAAAGGGTCCGATCTCAGCAGCAATTGAAGGAAGAATTAAAATGATTGAGGTTACTCCTCCTGTACCTGTTGTTGAAGTCGTAACAGACCAATCAACAAAAGTAACTGGTAACACTGTTGCTGGGGCTCAAGTTGAAGTGAAAGCAAATGGAACGGTCATTGGCAGCGCAACTGCCGCTAAAGACGGAACCTTTACTGTAAACATTCCTGTTCAAAAAGCTGGAACGGAACTAAGTGTTAAGGCGATTGATGCTGAATTTAACGTAAGCCAAAATGCAAAAGTAATCGTAACAGATGTAACAGCACCATCATCACCTTCAGTTGATGAAGTAACAAATAAAACTACAAAAGTTACAGGAACTACAGAAGCTTTAGCTAAGGTAGAAGTAAAAGCAAATGGCACTGTAATCGGTACTGCGACTGCAGGGGCTGACGGTAAATATTCTGTAACAATCAAAGCTCAAAAAGCAGGAACTGAACTTGTTGTAACAGCAACAGACGCTGCTGGAAATGTAAGCAATGAAACAAAAGTGACGGTTAAAGATGTAACTGCACCTGCAGCACCAGAAGTTTATGAAGTAACAAACCTTGACACCTATATTATTGGGTTCGCAGAAGCAGGTTCCACTGTAGAAGCTAAAGTTGGAAACAAAGTTATTGGCTCGACTGTTGCTGAGGAAGATGGATATTTTGAAATCGAAATCGAAGCACAAAAAGTAGGAACGATTATTACTGTAACAGCAAAAAATGCTGCTGGAAACGTAAGTAAAGTAACTACTGTAACGGTTGAACAATATACTGGCTGGTATGCAGATGAGGATGGGTATCACTATATTAATCCTGAGACGGGCATTGAATTGACTAATAGCTGGCTCAAGGAAGATGGAGTTTGGTATCACTTCAACAATAAAGGTATCTTGGAAACTGGCTGGGTGAAAGTAACTGGCAAGTGGTATTTCTTCAGTGCTGACGAAGAAACATATGGAGAAATGCAAACTGGCTGGGTTAAAGACGGCAAGACATGGTATTACCTTGCATCATCTGGCGCCATGCAAACTGGCTGGGTGAAAGATGGCAAGACATGGTATTACCTTGCATCATCTGGCGCTATGCAAACCGGTTGGATCAAATTGAGCAACAAATGGTATTACCTTGCCACTTCCGGCGCCATGCAAACTGGCTGGGTGAAAGACGGTAAGACTTGGTACTACCTTGCATCATCTGGTGCCATGCAATCAGGCTGGGTGAAGGTAAATAACAAGTGGTATTACCTTGCATCCTCTGGTGCAATGAAAACAGGCTGGATACAAGTCGGTGCAAAGTGGTACTTCCTATACAATGACGGAAGCATGGCTGCTAACACCACAATCGGCAAATACAAACTAGGTAAAGACGGAGCATGGATTAAGTAATCCGTTTCCAGAATAAGAGGCATTTCCTTCGGGGAGTGCCTCTTTTTTATTCATACTTTATTTCCGATTTTTACTATTGTTTTTTTGTTTTCGTTTTGGTTTAAATGGACAAACTGACTAACAAGGAGGATTTTTGATGCTTTATCTTACCTTGATAGTATGTTTTGCCGTCTCCATTCTTATGACACCACTGATAAAAAAATTTGCCTTTATGATTGGTGCTACTGACCGGCCGAATCAGCGAAAGGTCCATCAGTCAATTATGCCGAGGCTTGGAGGCTTAGCAATATTTATTAGTTTTATCGTCGGAATTATTTTGTTGAGACCCGAAAGCCAATTTTCATTGGCGATTTTGCTTGGCTGTCTGCTCATCATTATAACTGGATTTTGTGATGACATGTTTGAATTGCCTGCCAAGTATAAGCTCCTCGGGCAATTAGCAGCCGCCTGCACTGTTGTTTTTTTAGGGGATTTACAAATGGTCTTTATTAACCTGCCGTTTGGCGGCCAGCTCCAATTTGGGTTTTTAAGTATCCCTTTTACGATTCTGTGGATTGTCGGCATCACCAATGCCATTAACTTAATTGACGGACTTGATGGCTTGGCTGCAGGGGTATCTTCGATTGCCTTAATTACGATTTCAGGAATGGCGATTATTCAGGGGAATTTTTACGTAGTTGCCGTTGGCTTAATAGTCCTTGCCAGTACCCTCGGGTTTCTAATTTATAATTTCCACCCGGCAAAGATTTTCATGGGGGATACAGGAGCGCTTTTTTTAGGATTTATCATTTCGGTCCTTTCGCTCCTTGGCTTTAAAAATGTTACTTTTATTTCTTTTGTTATTCCAGTGATCATCCTTGGAGTTCCAATTTCCGACACTATTTTCGCGATTATCAGAAGAATCATAAACAAACAGCCCTTATCAGCACCGGATAAATCTCATCTCCATCACTGCATGCTCCGAATGGGCTATTCACACCGACAAACCGTTTTACTCATTTATGCCATGGCCGCCTTCTTCGGATTAGTTGCAGTCATTTATTCCCAAGTTAAAATCGGCGAGGCACTAGTATTAATTGGGATTGTCGTCTTACTAATTGAAATAATCGCCGAAAAAATCGGCCTAATGGGCCATAACAACCGCCCATTACTAAACATCGTCCGCACACTAAACAAAAACCGCTCCTAAATGGGACGAGGGGTACAGTTTACAGGCTCCTCGTTCCACTTTCCTATGATTTTTTTCCCAATTGTTTTCTCCTGTCAAAACGAATATAATCTTTCTTAAGAATAGCTTACATAATCTTCCTCAAGATAGACGGTTCCGCCTTTTTCCATGGTGCATTTGCCATTGGTTAGTTCAATCATCCAATCCATAAAGGTTTGGACACTGCTTTCGTCAACAAAAGTTTCGACTTCAACGGTATCTAAGTAATGTATTTCCTTAATTTTGAATACCGATGACCGCAGTTCCTTTTCAATTTTCCCAAGCCAAGTGTAATCAATTTTCACATGGACGATTTGTGTTAGTTTCCTTTCGACAATGCCAACCGAGTCCAGACCTGTTGATGTTGCTTTTCCGTAGGCGCGGATGAGACCTCCTGCACCCAATTTAATCCCGCCAAAGTAGCGGGTGACAACAACTGCAGTGTCCTTCAGGTTTCTTTTTTTCAGAACTTCAAGAATGGGAACACCGGCTGTGCCGCTTGGTTCACCGTCGTCGTTCGCCTTTTGAATCTGATCTTGCTCGCCAATGAGATAGGCAGAGCAGTTATGGGTGGCATTCCAATGCTGCTTCTTAATTGCTTGAATGAATTCCTGCGCGTCTATTTCTGATTCAACCCTTTTAATGTGGGCGATAAAACGCGATTTTTGGATAGTAATTTCATGGTTTCCAGATTGTTTCACTGTACAGTAGCGGCTCAGCATAGTAAGCTCCTTCCTTCTTTTATAATTGGGGAAATTAAACATTTATATGTCAGCAAGCTTTTTCGAAAAAATAATTGTGTAATATACCTTTAATATGTCAGTAACCTTCGAATGGTATAATAGGCTTAATTGGATTGTGCCAGCTTTTATAAAAAAGTTTACTATAACAGGAGAAATGAAATATAAATAATAATATTATTATACTACTTTTTCTCGAATGCCGAGCCATTAGTCTTTATTTTAAAGTGCTAATGTTAGTAAATTGTTACAAGCCAAGGTAAAATGAGTTAGAAGGCCTAAAGGGAAAAAATCTCCCCGGAGGAAAAAACAATGAAAATAGAGCAAATTAATTCAAAGTCCATTGATGAAATTCGCGAAGAAATGATTGACACGGTTACGTGTAGTAAATCGGACATATTTCGAATTGGCGAACAATGTCGAACAGACTACGAAAATATGACGAATGAATTGAAATCAATTAAACAAATGATGGTCAAATTGAATGAAGAAGGCCAGCAGCTTGAAAATCAGGTGCTAGAAGCGCGGGTTATGCTTTCCGAGGTTAGTATGAATTTCAAAAAATATTCGGAGGGAGAGGTCCGGGATGCCTACGAAAAGGCTCATCAGCTCCAAATGGACCTTTCCATTAACTGGCAGTACAAGAAGCAGCTTTTGGAAAAAAGGGATGATCTTGAGCGGAGACTAATCGGTTTGGATGAAACGATTGATCGTGCGGACCAGTTGATTTCGCAAATATCTGTTGTCATGAATTATTTAACGAGTGATCTAAAGCAGGTTGGTAAAGCTTTGGAAAATGCCAAAGCCAAACAAGACTTCGGCTTAAAAATCATTGAAGCCCAGGAAGAAGAACGCAAGCGGCTTTCAAGGGAGATTCACGATGGACCGGCACAAATGCTTGCCAACGTTATCATGCGCTCTGATTTAATTGAGCGGGTATATCGCGAGAAGGGAGTAGAAGAGGCATTTTCTGAGGTTACTAGCTTCAAAAAAATGGTCCGCTCTGCACTCTACGAAGTCCGGCGAATTATTTATGACTTGCGTCCAATGGCACTGGATGATTTAGGCCTTGTGCCTACCCTCAGAAAATATTTACAAACAATCGAAGAATATCATAACCACTCAAAAATTGAGTTTGTGAATATCGGCCTAGAACGCCGCTTACCAACTAAGTATGAGGTTGCACTGTTCCGAATGATTCAGGAATCCGTACAAAATGCGCTGAAACACGCAAATGCTTGTGAAATCAAAGTAAGATTAGAAATTACAAATGCTGCAATTACCGTGTTGATCAAGGACAATGGTGCCGGTTTTGATACCACCCAAAAGAAACCAGAATCCTTTGGAATAATCGGAATGAGAGAGCGAGTCGACCTGCTTGATGGTGAACTCACTTTTGATTCAAAACTTGGCAAAGGAACTGCTGTATTAATTCAGGTTCCATTAAACAACTAAATGAAATTGAAATCATTTCTATGACTGATAAAACTAATGAAAGATTAGGGGGCGTAGCAATTGACTACCAAAATTGTCATTATTGACGATCACCAACTATTCAGAGAAGGCGTTAAGAGAATACTAGAGTTTGAAAAATCATTCCAAGTCGTTGCTGAAGGCGATGATGGAAGCGAAGCATTAGGCCTTGTGCAGGAAAACCTGCCAGATGTCGTTATTATGGATATCAATATGCCGCAAATGAACGGGGTCGAGGCAACCCGCGAGTTAATTGAAAAATACCCGGAAACAAAGGTTATCATTCTCTCAATTCATGACGATGAAAACTATGTAACCCATGCCTTAAAAACAGGTGCAAGAGGCTATCTATTAAAAGAAATGGACGCCGATGCTTTGATTGAAGCAGTCCGTGTCGTGGCTGATGGCGGTTCCTATTTGCATCCAAAGGTCACCCACAATTTAGTCAATGAATATCGTAAATTAGCTGCAGGAGTCGGTGGTGGCGGGGGCGGATATATGCCAACGCTTGAAATCCGCCGTCCACTCCATTTGTTAACACGCCGCGAATGTGAAGTGCTGCAAATGCTTGCAGATGGAAAAAGCAACCGCGGAATCGGTGAGGCCTTATTTATCAGCGAAAAAACGGTCAAAAACCACGTATCAAACATTCTGCAAAAAATGAACGTAAACGACCGCACCCAAGCCGTCGTCGTCGCAATCAAAAATGGCTGGGTTGAAGTCCGATAATTTTATGAAAAAATAGTGAAGAGCATGCCGAGGCGCGTGCTCTTTTTTTCATCCTTAGGAATTGGTTACCCCCTAATTAATGCAATTTATTTCACTTTCATATAAAATAAAATACAAACAGTTGCAGAAAAAAACAAGGATGGTACAAACAGTTATGAGGACGGCAGTTGTCACAGATAGCACCGCGTATATACCGAAAGAATTACTCGATAAATGGAATATACATATGATCCCGTTAAATGTTATTTTTGGAAACGAAGTTTATCGGGAAGAAATCGATATTACCTGGAGCCAGTTTTACGAAGAGGTAAAAACAAAGAAGCTGCCAACTACCTCTCAGCCGCCGATTGGTCAATTTGTTGCGCTCTTTGAGCAGCTAGCCAACGAATACGATGCTGTTATCTGTGTTCACCTTTCCAGCGGAATCAGCGGCACGTATCAGGGAGCCGTAACGGCAAGCACGATGGTTGAAGGCATCAAGGTTTATCCATTTGATTCGGAAATTAGCTGCATGGTGCAAGGTTTCTACGCTATTGAAGCAGCCGAGTGGGCGGCAAGAGGCGAGGAGCCTGAGACAATTATCAGTCGGCTTGAAGAATTAAAACAATCTGCCCGTGCTTATTTCATGGTCGATGACTTGGCACATTTGCAGCGCGGCGGCCGCCTTTCAGGAGCCGCCGCCTTCATCGGCAGCCTCCTGCAGGTCAAACCACTGCTCCACTTCGTCGACAAGACCATTGTTCCATTTGAAAAAATCCGCACCCGAAAAAAAGCGATGAAACGAATAGTGGACCTGCTCGACGAGGATGTGGCCAGCGGATCTGCCTACCAAGTTGTCATCATTCACGCCAACCGTGAGGAAGAGGCGAAGGAATGGCTGAATGAGTTAGCTGCCCTGTACCCCAACGTTGAGTTTTCCATCGGCTACTTCGGAGCTGTCATCGGCACCCACCTCGGCGAAGGCTCAATGGGCATGGGCTGGATAAAAAAATAATAGAAAAGTTCCTGTACTGCCATCCCGGCATTGGTTGGGGTGGCTTTATTTTGGAACGTTCATTGGAAGGAGTCGGTCTGATAAAAGGGTTTGGTGGAATAAATGAAAAGTTGGCGGAATCCTTCCAGAAAACAGTAATTACTCCCCGAGATTGGCGGTATCCCTTTAAGATTTTCCACATCCCCTAAAGAAAAAAAGACATAAAAACTTCACAAAGTCTTCGACAAATAAGCAGGAATTTCGCCATGAAATGCGGAATCCATCCAAAGCAAGAAATTTTCCCATGAAAAAGGAGTGATACCACTTCAAAAGATGCCAATCTTGATCCCCTCAGTGACCAATATCATTTGATTGGTCCTGTGATTACCAATTTTGAAATTCGAACGTTCCTGCATCTCCCAACCACTGATACCACTCAAAAGATTCTATTTAGATTAAACTTGCAAACAACAGGAAAAACCAAAAATCGTATTTATCATCTAAGTCCAAAGAAGGTGGCAACATGCGGTTTACCATAAAAGATGGAATATTACTCCCAAGCAGCACAATCGAAGACTCACGGCCAATCTCGCAAATTCCAGCCATCCAGCAGCCGCCGCTCAATCCAGACTACCAATACAACGGCAAACTTCAGCTGCTTTTGACCGGAAAACAGCTCCTTCTTGACGACATCCCATTCCCGCTCCATGAAATTCAGTCACATTATGAAAATGGATATGTAACATACCGGCAAGGGATTGTTTACAAAGGAAAACAGCCGGCATGCGCCCGCTGTGGAAACAAGGATCCACAATGGTTCGCGTCCTACCCCTGCGCCCGCTGCGGAGAAGCCTGCCGCTATTGCCGCCGGTGCATCATGATGGGAAGGATCAGTGCATGTACTCCACTTGTCGGCTGGAATGGCCCGGTGCCTGACACCATTCTTCCCGCGAACATCAGCCAATGGCAGGGGACGCTTTCACAGGGGCAGTTGGAGGCATCAAATCGTGTGGTCGAGGCTATTCATCAAAATCAAGAGCATCTAGTCTGGGCCGTTTGCGGAGCGGGAAAAACGGAGGTTCTTTTCGCCGGTATCGAGGCTGCTCTTGCTGCGAAAAAAAGAATCTGCATCGCTACCCCGAGAACGGATGTCGTCCTCGAACTCACGCCAAGACTGAAGGCCGCATTCCCGGAGATAACCGTTGCCTCACTTTACGGCGGCAGCGAAGACCGCCATCTATTTGCGCCGCTCACAATCGCAACCACGCACCAGCTGCTTCGATTTTACCAAGCCTTTGATGCGCTGATTTTGGACGAGGTCGATGCCTTTCCGTATACAGTCGAGGAATCGCTTCAGCATGCCGCTATCCAGGCGCGGAAACTGGTCTCAGCGATTATATACCTAACAGCGACGCCAAATGAAAAATGGCAGCGAGAATGCCGCAGCGGCAAGAGAGCCTTTACCACTATACCGGCACGTTTCCATCGCCATCCACTCCCGGTGCCGGAATTTGACTGGTGCGGCAACTGGCAAAAGCGGCTCCAGAAAGATAGGCTGCCGGCAAATGTCCTCAGTTGGATAAATGAGCGAATCCAAGCAAATAAACAAGCACTCGTCTTTTTCCCGCATATCCCTTTAATGGAAAAAGCACTCCCGATCCTCCGCCGGTTCGAGCCAACCATTGAAGCCGTACATGCGGAGGATCCTGACCGGAAAGAAAAGGTTCAAAAAATGCGTGCCAAAGAAATCCCGCTGCTATTGACGACAACCATCCTCGAACGCGGGGTCACCTTTCCCAATATCGATGTAGCCGTTATCGGTGCGGAAGATTCTATTTTTACAGAAAGTGCCTTGGTGCAAATCGCCGGAAGGGCGGGGCGAAGTAAAGATCATCCGAACGGGAAGGTAACCTTTTTTCACTACGGAAAAACCGAAGAAATGTTAAAAGCCAGAAGGCAAATAATCGAAATGAATCGGGAGGGCGTTAAACGTGGCTTACTCGACCGATAATCTATCACTTCAAATGAAGGGAGAAACGTAATTGATGAATCTATTCCCACAAGACCGCTGTTTAATCTGTCATGAAATAATCCGTCCTAACTTAGGCTGGGGGGCGTTATTCTCATTAGAAAAAGAACCCCTCATCTGCTCCACCTGTGAAAGAAGGCTAGAAAAAATTGACGGTGAGGCATGCAGAATTTGCGGCAGGCCCTTTTGTTTGCTCGATGAAAAATTCCGCAACGGTGATCTATGCCATGACTGCTTCCGCTGGGAGGAAGATCCCGAGTGGCAGGGCTTCCTCGACAAAAACAGCTCTCTTTTCCTCTATAATGATTTTTTAAAAGAAGTGATAGCAATGTTTAAATTTCGCGGTGATTATGTACTGGCGAAGTTGTTTGCGCCATTTTTCAAAGATGTGCTTGCCAGAATAGCTCCAGATTTACTTGTGCCGATTCCATTAAGCAGGGAGCGCCTTGTTGAGCGGGGGTTTAATCAGGCGGCCGCACTGCTGATTGAATCAGGCTTTCCGCCATCAGAACTGCTTACCCGAATTCACTTAGAAAAACAATCAAAGAAATCAAGGTCAGAGCGCATCCATCTTCCACAAGTCTTCACGGTCGAACCTGATATATCTTTAGAAGGAAAAACAGTTGTCCTTGTAGACGATATTTACACAACAGGTTCAACACTAAGGCACGCAGCAAAACTTCTGAAAGGGGCAGGTGCAGCGAGCATCCAATCGCTGACGATAGCAAGATAAATGGAAAATAATTAGAAGTCATAGTGGCGGTGAACAAATGTAATCGATTTCTTAGAGCATTTTAGTGGAAAATTGTCCCACTTACTATTATACTAAAAGGGAACAATCTTTCATTTTAGTAAAAATTTACTTCTAAAGTCAAAGGTCGTCAAAAACATTGTTACTATTTGCCTGATGTTTTTGTCAATAATTCGACAAAATTTTTATCCGGATTTAGCAGGATAATCATAGGGTAAGATAGAAATATTAGTACATAGCCTTAACAAAAGGAGGAGTCCACAAATGAAATATAACGTTCGTGGTGAAAACATCGAGGTAACTCCAGCAATTAGAGAGTATTTAGAAAAGAAAATTGCAAAATTGGAACGCTATTTTACTGAAGCTCCAGATGCAATGGTAAATGTAAATCTAAAATTCAATCAAGATAAAACTTCAAAAGTCGAGGTAACCATCCCGATGCCGCAATTAGTATTACGTGCGGAGGAAACAAACGTAGATATGTATGCGGCGATTGACTTAGTTTCTGACAAGCTTGAGCGCCAAATTCGCAAACACAAAACAAAGGTAAACCGTAAATTCCGTGAAAAAGGTGATTTTCCAATTACCTTTGCGGTTTCTGAACATTCAGAGGTCCATGAAGCTGATGAAGACGAATTAGAAGTAGTCCGTACAAAGCGCTTTGATCTCAAGCCAATGGACAGTGAAGAAGCAATCCTGCAAATGAACATGCTTGGTCATAACTTCTATGTATTCAACAATGCAGATACAAATCGCACAAACGTCGTTTACAAACGAAAAGACGGCCGCTACGGCTTAATTGAAGCGCAATAAACAAATGAGAACGCTGCTCCGGATTTGACTAACCGGGGCAGTGTTTTTGTATGGAAAAGGGGCGGAGTGCGCTAAGGCAAATCAATATTTCCAATCGTAGTGGAAAATGGACGGACCGCAGATTTTCATGATTAGGTTACGGGTAAAACTTATAATACAAATAATTTCAATATTCTAAGTTGGTAATCTTTTATATAATAGAAACAAGATTACTAGAAAGAAGTGTTCTCATATGGACTTTGATTTTCAGTACAATCCATATCCATCGCAGCGGACAACGGTTTTTGCCAATCGCGGCATGGTTGCGACTTCCCAGCCGCTCGCTGCCCAGGTTGGGCTCGACATCCTTAAACAAGGCGGGAATGCCATTGATGCAGCGATTGCGGCTGCGTCGGCGTTAACTGTGCTCGAACCAACCTCAAACGGCATCGGTGGTGACGCCTTTGCCCTTATTTGGACGAAGGGGAAGCTCCATGGTCTAAATGGCAGCGGGCCGGCACCGAATAAAATGTCAATTGATGCTGTAAAAGCCCGAGGCTTCGACAAAATTCCAACCTATGGAATTATTCCAGTTACTGTCCCTGGTGTACCGTCCACGTGGACTGAAATGTCTAAGAAATTTGGCCGGCTCCCGTTTAAAGATGTGCTTCAGCCGGCAATTGACTATGCAGAGAGCGGCTTTCCGTTAACCCCAATCCTCGCCAAGTACTGGGGCCTAGCTTATAACCGTTTCAAAAAACAATTCACTGGTGAGGAGTTCCAGCCATGGTTTGACACCTTTGCTCCAAATGGACGGGCACCAAAAGCTGGTGAAATTTGGCTCTCGAAGAACCATGCTGCGACTTTACGCTCCATTGCTGAATCGAGCGCGGAAAGCTTCTATCGTGGCGAACTCGCCGACAAAATCGCAGCCTGCTCCGAGCGCCATAATGGATTCATTTCCAAAGAAGATTTAGCAGGATACCGGGCTGAATGGGTCGACCCCATCAAGGTGAACTACCGAGGCTATGATGTTTGGGAGATTCCGCCGAACGGACAGGGGCTGGCCGCGCTGTTGGGCTTGAATATCATCAAGGGATTCGGGTTTATAGAAAAAGAAACTGTCGATACCTACCACAAACAAATCGAAGCGATGAAGCTCGCACTTACTGATGGCAAGGCGTTCATTACCGACCCCTCTTTTATGAAAATGAATCTTGCTGACGTTCTTTGTGACGCATATGGCGACATTAGACGAAGCGAAATTGCTGAAGAAGCGTTAACGCCACGCCCATATGAGCAGCCGCGGGGAGGCACAGTATATCTTGCCGCAGCAGATGGTGATGGAAACATGGTCTCGTTTATTCAGAGCAACTATATGGGCTTCGGCTCTGGAATCGTGGTACCAGGCACCGGGATCGCCTTACAAAACCGGGGTTGTGACTTTTCATTAGATCCTAATCATGTTAACACATTACGGCCAGGAGCCAAGACGTATCACACAATTATTCCCGGCTTCTTAACAAAGGGAGATCAAGCAGTTGGACCGTTTGGTGTAATGGGTGGATTTATGCAGCCGCAGGGGCATATGCAGATTGTCATGAATACAATTGATTTTGACTTGAATCCACAGGCAGCCCTTGATGCGCCAAGATGGCAATGGATGGAAGGCCTAAAGATACAAGTGGAACCACATTTTCCGAATCATCTTGCCCAGGCTTTAGTACGAAAGGGGCATCAGATTGAAGTGGCCCTTGATACAGGCGGCTTTGGACGCGGGCAAATTATTTGGCGCAATCCGGACACAGGTGTCCTGATGGGTGGAACGGAGTCGCGGACGGACGGGTCGATTGCGGCGTGGTAGCAGGATAGAGTTATCCCGATGTGGATAACTCTATTTTGGTGCTGTATTTCCACAAAACCTTGGAGAATATCCACAAATCACACAGGATCTTGGCTCATAACAGAGTATATTGTTGCCGATCCTTCTCTAAATCTAAAAGAAACCGATTTAGATTGGTTTCATTAATCCAATTTGTACCCCAAACATCCTCATTTTTTAACATCGTCCCCAGCAGCCAAATCCTTCTAGCTGAAATAAAAAGGGGTAAACTTTTTAAGTCTGCTTCTTGTATATTTTTTTGGCTAAGATACCCATTTAAAAATCCATCCCAGCAAGCTTTTTCTTGGTTAGGGTAGTTATTTTTTAAATTCCACCAAAAGACGGCTATATCATAGGCACGATAGCCAACGCTGCAGCAATCAAAATCAAAGACTTCTAGTTTCTGGTCGTCAATGTGCATATTAAAGTTATGGAAATCACCGTGACAAAATCCATATTCAAGCTTCATGCCCAAAAGTTCACTTTTTATTTTTTCGACGATGTCCTTCAACGAATTTTCCCGATGTAAAACCTTTTCCAACACTGGAGAAAGGTACGTGATAGGCTCGTCCAAAAGGTGCTGCATATCTAAGTCGAAATTTCTCCTGTGAGCGGAATGGAACGAACTTGAATGCTTATGCAGTTCGGCTAACGACCTGCCGATTGTGAAACAATTTTCTTGGCTAATTACTGGTCTTTCACCGGGGGAATAGGTAAATAATACCCCATACCTAATTCCTTCAGGTGCTTGAATGGCAATTACCCAATTTCCCTCCACCGTATTTATCGGGGATGATACCGGGAAACCGGCCATTTTCAAATAATTAAGAGCATCGATTTCAAAAAGAATGTCAGATTCGGTTCTCCAATTATGACGGTAAACTCGGAAAATATACTTCACGGAATCTGTTGTGATCACATAACTATCGTTTAACCCCCGTGTTAAAAAATCACAGCTAATCACATCTGCAATCTCATAGGGGGCCAACAGGCTGCGTATTGAGTAAGCTGAAATTAATGAATGTGTAACGTTAATCTTAAAGTCCATTTCTGCCTGGGACCTCAAATCCAATCAGATGAAAAGATTCTTGTTCCAGGACGACACCTCCTTTGAAGAAAATAAACATAGTAGTTTGAACCAAACCCATGAAAGCACAAAAGGAGCCGGCAAAATGCTTGCCAGCCCCAAAATAAACTCATTTCTGCAACTCTAAAGCATGTTAACTTCAAAGCTAGACTAATTTCATGGCCTCGAATTGAACTTCAAACCAAGATTATTTCACCGCACCGCAGCAATTCTTATACTTTTTGCCGCTGCCGCAGATGCATGGATCATTGCGGCCGACGTTAACTGGGTTGACTTTCGGTTTTTTCTTAACGGGTTCGCCATCATCTTTCGGATTCATCGCTTGTCCTTTGGCTACCTCTTCCCGCTCCAGATTGTTGCGGATTTCGGCCTTCATGATGTACATAGCTGCTTCATCCTCAATAGATTGAACCATTGCCTCAAACATCGCAAAGCCCTCATGCTGGTATTCACGAAGCGGGTCGATTTGTCCGTAAGCGCGCAAGTGGATGCCTTGACGAAGCTGATCCATGGCGTCAATGTGGTCAATCCATTTAGAGTCAACCGCACGCAGCGTAACAACCTTCTCAAATTCACGCATTTGCTCTGGATAAAGAATTTGTTCTTTCTCCTCGTAGCGTTCCTTCACCTTAGCGAAAATAGTGTCGACAATTTCGTCGGTATCCTTGCCCTTAAAGTCTTCCACGCTCATATCGCCCTCATGAAGCAGAGTTCCATGGACGTAATCGACGATCCCTTGCAGGTTCCAATCCTCTTCATCCTCATGGCGGGAAGCATGTGTTTCGACATTACGCTGGATCGAGTTTAAGATCATTTTCTGAACAATGTCGCGAAGGTTCTCCGATTCTAACACTTCATCACGCTGCGTGTAAATAATTTCACGCTGCTGACGGAGAACATCATCATATTGCAGCAGCTGTTTACGAGCGTCAAAGTTATTGCCCTCTACGCGTTTTTGCGCAGATTCAACGGCACGGGACACCATCTTACTTTGAATCGGCTGATTATCATCCATGCCGAGTTTTTCCATCATCGTTTTCATATTATCAGAACCGAAGCGGCGCATCAGCTCATCTTCCATCGATAAATAGAACTGAGTAATACCTGGATCGCCTTGACGCCCTGAACGTCCGCGGAGCTGGTTATCGATACGTCTGCTTTCGTGGCGTTCAGTACCAATTACCGCAAGACCGCCCAGTTCAATAACTCCTTCGCCAAGCTTAATGTCCGTACCACGGCCGGCCATGTTCGTCGCAATCGTAACGGAACCTTTGTGACCGGCTTCGGCAATGATTTCTGCCTCACGCTCATGGTTTTTCGCATTCAAGACATTATGATGAATCCGCTTTTTAAATAAATAAGTAGAAATCAGCTCAGACGTTTCAATCGCAACTGTACCAACTAGCACGGGCTGGCCTTTTTGATTACGCTCAGCAATATCTTCGACAACCGCACGGAACTTGCCATCCATCGAGGAGTAAATTAAATCGGGACGGTCATCACGAGCAATTGGTTTGTTAGTAGGAATGACAATAACATTCATATTATAAATATTGCGGAATTCTTCTTCTTCCGTTTTCGCTGTACCGGTCATTCCAGCCAATTTTTCATACATACGGAAGTAATTCTGGAACGTAATTGTTGCCATTGTCATACTTTCGTTTTGGACCTCAAGGCCTTCTTTTGCCTCAATCGCTTGGTGCAAGCCTTCACTATAGCGGCGTCCCTTCATCAAACGGCCAGTGAACTGGTCGACAATGACGATTTCGCCTTCCTGAACGACATAATCAATATCAAGGTGCATGCTGACATTTGCCTTTAATGCCTGGTTAATATGGTGATTTAAGGTAACATGCGACATGTCAAACAGATTTTCAATCCCGAATGCTTTTTCGGCTTTGCTAATCCCTTCTTCAGTCAGCATAACTCCCTTCGTTTTCTCATCATACGTATAATCCGTATCCTTCGTCAGCACCCGGACAAAAGCATTAGCCTGGATATAGAGGGCAGCCGACTTTTGCGCTGAACCTGAAATAATCAGCGGTGTCCGCGCTTCATCAATTAAAATCGAGTCAACTTCATCGATAACCCCAAAGAAAAGGGGACGCTGCACCTTTTGTTCCTTATATAGAACCATATTGTCACGTAAGTAATCAAAGCCAAATTCGTTATTTGTACCATAGGTAATATCGCAGGCATAGGACGCCTGTTTTTCGTCCTTGTCCATGCTATTTAAATTCAGGCCGACGGTTAAGCCTAAAAATTGATACAGCTCACCCATTTCGGTCGCGTCACGGCTTGCCAAGTATTCGTTGACTGTAACTACGTGAACACCCTTACCAGAGAGGGCATTCAAGTAAACCGGCAATGTCGCCGTTAAGGTTTTACCTTCACCCGTTTTCATCTCGGAAATATTCCCTTCATGAAGAGAAATACCTCCCATTAATTGAACATGATATGGATACAGACCGAGAACACGGCGAGCACCTTCACGAACAACGGCAAATGCTTCAACTTGCAAGTCGTCAAGGGTTTCACCCTTTTGATAACGGGTCTTGAACTCTTCCGTTTTTTCTCGAAGCTGATCGTCTGTAAGCCTTTCTGTTTCAGCAGCAAGTGCGTCAATTTTCACAGCTATTTTGTCTAAACGCTTTAGCTCGCGTTTATTCAGATCAAATACTTTATTTAAAATCCCCATCAATGATGAACGCTCCTTTTTTTCGAGAGTCAAAATTCACTTTTTCAAAAAAATCTGTCAAAATCATTCGATAATTTCCCTATTTATCTTACCACTTCCGTAATTCAGTGACAACAATGTTAACAAGGAAGCAGAAATTGACACACTTCCCTAATAGAAAGCTTTAGAACAATTTTCGATTTTTAGACAAATATGTCAGAGAAATGGCGTTTTATGGATAATTCATAGCGACCCCGAATAACCCCTTTCAAAATTCATTGGCGAATGAATAAACATTAATTATCTTGTATTAAAATGCGATATTATGCAAGTTAGTACTATAAAGATAGTGCTAATATAACTCTGTAATAACAACGTTCTTATGTTGTTTTTAGTGAAAAAGAGAAATTGAATCATTATGAAAAAATATTCACAAATTGTACATTGGATTATACTCTTACAATGTTAGATACTACCTTTAGAGAGGTTAATATGGAAAATAAATAGAGAATTAAAACCAAAATGGGAAGGGTGAGTAAAGTGGCCATTTGGGGGAAAAAGAAAAATAAAGAGACAGATCCCGAAACAAGAGAAAATAAAAAGAAAGTTGGCCTGATTCGCAGACTTTGGCAAAAGTTCAGAAACATAGATTGGAAGAATCCAGTCAACCGGTGGAAGCTGTTATTTGTTTCACTCGTTGGTTGTATTGTTGTTTTCGGCGGTGGATACGGAGTGCTTTCCTTAACCAACTCGCCATCATTCTGTTCAAGCTGTCACGAGATGGCACCTGAGTATTCAACGTTTACAGCGAGTGCGCATAGTAATATTTCCTGTGTTCAATGTCATATTAAGCCTGGGTTTACCAACATGATTACCCACAAAATGAAATCAATGAAAGAGGTTTACTACCATGTAACAGGCATACCTGAACAAATTGTTCAAACGGAAGAAGAAGCCGTTTCTAACGAGAACTGCTTACAATGTCACTCTAAGAACCGGCTTGTCACTGCATCTGGTGACTTAAAAGTGAATCATAAAGGTCATATTGAAAAGGATATTCCTTGTATTACCTGTCATGCAGGGGTTGTGCACGCAAAAATCGCTGCCCGCGGAATTAATACCGAAGAGGTTCGCGGCCATTGGACAAAGGAAAATGCTGAAAAGCTAATGGAAGAGAAATACTTGAGACCTAACATGGGTTCTTGTATTGACTGCCACGAGAAAGTAAACAACGGCGAAGAACCATGGAAAGAGGTTGCTTACAATGTTCCGCCAAATCCAGAAGAAGTCCAGCACAAGCTAGACGAACAAACGAAAAAAGCATCTGGTGAAGCCGCATCAACGGAAACGAATGAAGATGAAACGGCAGCAGCCCATGATGAAAAAACCCAAGAAATAATTTTACAAGCAATCGGAAAGCAAAAGAAAGACGTCAAGATTTCGATGGAATGTAAAACATGCCACAAACAAACAGAAATTCCAAAGACGCACCAAGCAGCTGATTGGAGTGGAAATCATGGTGATACTGCGGTTCAACAGCTTGATAAATGTGTGAACTGTCACCAAGATTCTAAATGGGCAAGAGAAATTCCAAAAGAAGACATTATGTCATTACTGAAAATGAAAGAGCAAGAAACAAAAGCAAGTAAATATACACCTAACATGACAGTGGTAAAAGATCAAGCTAGAACAAATAAATTCTGCGGCGCCTGTCACTCCGACCGTCCTAAAGGACATGGGGATAGTAATCAATGGTTAACATCTCATGCGGCCAATGCAAAAACAAATGACCAGAAAGCAGAATGCTTTGTCTGCCATGATCGTGAAAAGCCAAAAGCTGACTCAGGCAATGTAAAAGCACCAACAGATGTTTATTGTCAATACTGCCACAGAACTGGTTTTAAAGATGATAAAACAAAATAATACAATTTTTAATCTGGAGGGACGCTTTTATGAATGTAGAGAAAAAACAGCTGCGGTTCCCTCCTCGTTATCGCTATATGTTAATCAAAATTGTAACCTTAACATTGTTGTTTCTAGCCCTATTCTTCATTATCGGAGTTTACGGGCTACATGCAACCTCAAGCTCAAAGTTTTGCTCATCCTGTCATGAGATGAAGCCAGAGTATTATACATGGAAGGCCTCCACCCATAGCGAAGTGGATTGTGTAAAATGCCATACTGAGCCTGGGATTAAGCAGATAGCGAAGGATAAAGCAGACGGAGTTATCAAGGGTTTACGAAATGAACAAGTGACAACAGCAGCGATCATCCGCATGCCGAAAGAAATTTCAAATAGTAAATGTGAAAAGTGTCATAATATGGCAACTCGTGGAGTCTCAGCATCAGGGGACATCATTATTCCCCATCAGCAGCATTCAGATAAAAAAATTAAGTGTACACAATGCCATAGCAATGTTGCCCATGGGGAAATTGCCGACCGAAATATGACCTTCAAGACTGACTATGATAAATGGGATAGCAAGGTCGGTAAAGCAGCGATGGCGGATCTGAAATTCATTCGCCCAAAAATGGAAACGTGTATGGATTGTCATATTGCAAGAAAGATCACCACGGAATGCAGTGCGTGCCACACGACCGGAATGGTTCCGGACAGCCATAAAAAGGCAGATTTCAAAACGAAAACACATGGCATTATCGCGAAAACGGACTTAAAGGATTGCAATGCATGTCATAAGTATATGTCTACAGCGACGTTGGAAGGGTATGAAGAGGTCTCTGTGATTGACAAATATTTAAACAAAGATGGCGGGCAATCAAACAAAAACGAACATGCCTATGCAAAAGAAAATACCTTTTGCCAGGCCTGTCACCAAACACGTCCGGCAAGCCATACGCAATCGTTTATCGGCAGCCATGGTGAACAAGCAAGTAAAAACGAAGAAAAATGCTACACCTGCCATGAGCCTAATCAATCCAATACCGCTAGTGACAATACGGTTAATTGTTCTACATGTCACCAGATGAAACATCGAAATAATTGGCGTGACCGTCATCCGATACCTGTGGAGAATGTGAAGAAACCGGAAGCAAGATGCTATACCTGCCATGCAGAAAAAACTTGCACAAGCTGCCACAAAAGCAATAAAGACTAGCCTAAGCAAATCTTTGGACTAGTTCATAACAGCAAAGAAAAAGAATTTTTTTGAGGAGGATCCTTATGGAGGCCCAAGAACTCCCGATAATCGAAAAGCCTGAATCCAACAAGAATACACGCGAAATGAAACGAAAAGTTCGCTTTACAAAGTTACAAGGATTATCGCTCATCATTGCAACCTTACTTATAAGCTTGATTGGTGGATATTTAGTTTGTGACAACTTTATTTGGTCAAATAAAGACCTAAGCAGAATCGACCAACAAATTGCCTATTATGAAGGCCAGGTTAGTAAAGAACCCAACAATCCTGAACACCGGGTTAACTTAGGTTATTCCTATAATTTAAAAGGTCAGAATGAGGATGCTATTAAACAATTATTAATTGCCATTGATTTAGATAAAAAGAATGTCGGAGCGTATTTCAACTTAGGGGTTGTCTATAACGATGAAAAGCGCTATGACGATGCCCTAAAGCAATCCAAAAAGGCAGTAGAATTAGCCCCGAAAGACTATAAGGGCTATTTATTAGAAGGAATGGTTTATCGAAAACTAAAAATGTACAAAGATGCACTGGCATCTCTTGATGAAGCAAACAAACTAATGCCAGTTAATAATGATATTATCTTTGAGATTGGCAGAGTAGCAGAGGATCAAGGGAAAGTGGCTGATGCCGAGGAGCTCTACAAAAAGGCATTGAGTTACGACCCTCTTTATAAACCGGCATCAGAAGCGTTAACTAGATTAGCAGCCAAAACGAAAGACAGCAAATAAAAGGAGATGACTAGAATTGAAAAAGACAACTGTATATATATGGATGAGTACAATGGTTGTACTTTCTGCAGCACTATTCACGGGCATCACCTTTTTTGATTTAGGACCAACACTGAAACCTATCGTGGCGAAAGCAAACCCCGTTGGCGGTGAACCTGAATTTAGACAGTCTTTCTATGGCAGCTTCGATGTTCCACTGAATAAACCAATGGATGTTGCCAAAATTGGCGAGCTCATTTACGTTACCGATACAAATAACAATCAAGTACAGGTATTTGATCAATCTGGAAATAATGTCTTGAAATTTGGGGAAGCAGGGACAGAAAAAGGCCAATTGCAATTCCCGTACGGAATTTCAGGCGATAAAAGTGAAAATATTTATGTAGCAGATTTATATAATGGCAACATTTCCATTTTTAATAACAAAGGTGAATTTATTAACTATTTCCCTGATCAAGAAAAGGCGATTAAGTCGCCAGGAGGATTGCGCATCTACGGTGAAAAGTTGTATGTCACCGATATTAAAGAAAACAAGCTGTTTGTCTTTAATTTAGAAGGCAAAAAATTGATGGAAATTGGCGGCGCTGGCCAAGAAGACGGTAAGTTCATTGCGCCTAACGCGGTAGCTGTCGATAAAGATAATCATATTTATGTCACTGATTCCGGTAATAATCGCGTTCAAGTTTTTGATAAAGATGGAAAGTTTATCAGAATCATTAATGGCTCTACGGATGGGAAAGGTGAACCGATTTTTGTTAATCCAAGGGGCGTAGGCGTTGATTCCAAAGGCACTGTTTATGTGGTAAGTAATTTATCCCATAATATTTATGCCTATGACAAGGATGGAAAGGAAGTCCGGGTAATAGGCGGAATGGGAACAGACAACGGCCAGCTTTACTTACCTAACGGCTTATTTATAGACGAACGAGACGCCATATTCGTAACAGATACGATTAACCAAAGAATTTCAGTATTCTATTAGTTATCTTTTTCATTAAAGGAGGTGATGCGAAAAAATACGATCAACCGTTTTGAATAGAAAAATAAATAAAAAAAGAGAGAGAAAGAAATTTGGGAGGTTTTTAGAAATGAGCAAGATTAAATTAGGCTTTTCGGCATTGTTAACGCTAATTTTGCTAAGCATGTTTGCTGCCTTGGCGTCTGCAGAAGGAAATTTCACCCCAACACCAAGCAATCCGGCAGAAGGAATTAATATCGGTACAGTTGATAACTTTGGTCAAGTAAATGCACACAAAACACATGGAAATTTCCAAAACAATACAAACTCTTGCGCAAACTGTCACAGTACACATAATGGTGCTGATACTAAATTAGTTAAATTCAAAAACGCCGAATATGATATGTGTTTATCCTGTCATGACGGTACAATGGGCTTTTATAACGTCAAAAAAGCAAGCGGCGCCGGAATTTTCAGCGAATCCCATGAAAGTGAATCCATGCATAATGTATCATCAGGAATCAAAAATAGTGCTGCTCCTGGGGCCTATACCAATAAAGATACAAACGAATTAACATGTTCAAGCTGTCATAACCCGCACGGATCTGTCAATGACAGATTATTAAAAGAAAATGTGATCGGTAATACGCCATTTGCCTATACAATGGTGAATGGAGTTAAAGTACCTACTCAAAATGGAATTAAAACCGTTAACCTTGCTTTAACTGAGGATCCTGCTTATGCTGACATAAATAAATCGACAACAAATTCAGGACTAAAAATCACTACATCCATTGGTCCTAAGGACAATACTGACAAAGTAAACTATTCTCAATTCTGTGCAGCTTGTCATGATGATTATGCTGCTAGCAGAAGTGCTGGTAGAAATAGTAATAAGGACAAAGCTCCAGGAAACACTAATCATGATTTCCTTTACACGCATACTTCTAACTCCAGCTCACAAGGCAGAAACTGTGCAGCTTGTCACTATGCTCACGGTACAGATATTTCAACGTTAATGGATACTGCTGGAAAAACAATTGCTGATTTAACGAAATCACCTGCACAAGGTGGTAAAGGCTGGACTGAAACTGTTGCCAAAGATTACATGAAAGATGTAAGTGCTGGCGGTTCTGCTAACAAGAAGTTCACCAACATGGCTGTTTGTTGGGCTTGTCACCAATCAACCCATGTAATTCCAGGTGTTACTGCAGTCCCAGGTGGAGATTATAGCGGAAAAACAAAAATCCGCTAAAAAAAGCTAACAAATAGCCGCACTATTCGTTAGCTCACCAAAAAACGGATGTAAGATAAACAAGGTAGTAATAGTCATTATTACTGCCTTGTTTTATTATTCCAGCTAGGAGACAAATTGTCAAAAAGATTTAACTTAACGACGATAATTAATGTTAATTCAGTTGATATAATAAAGAAAAGCGAAAGCACCCGTTTAGCAAATAAAAAAGCCATTTGCTTTTTAGGCAAAGAGAAAAGGATGAATATCATGAAAAGGATGAACGTCAAACGAAAGTTATTCACATACATCGTTATTTGGAGCGTTTTTCTTAGTTCCCTCCTTTTATATTCTCCTGAAGCAAACGTTCTATCAGCATCAGGTGTCCCAGAAATAACCATGAATTCTCCTGATGAAGGAGCAGTGTTTAATGTTTCAACGGTTGAATTGACCGGAAAAATTTCCAGTGAATCTACTACTCCGGACCTACTTACAATAAAGGTATTCGAACAGCTGCCAGGTGATTCAGAGCAGCCTAAAGAGATGACATTGGATGGAAAGCTTTCTATAACACCGAAGGAGAAAGATGCTGACTTCTCTTATTCAGGGAAGTTCAGTGAGGGGGCCCATACCCTTACCTTTTTCGTCACCGATAAGGATGGAGTTAGTAATAGTGTAGACCAGTCCTTTACTGTTAGGACTACAGTGACCGAACGGAATAAAGTTACACAATCGGCTGCCCCTTATGAGACGGTAGATCCAAGCAAGCCTTCAACTAAAGAAGAAGACACAAGTCAATCTGCTGCTTCAACTCCTGGGACTATTCAAACCTCTATTGAGGAAAATGGAAATAGGCCATATATGGCAAAAATGTATCTCATTCCAAAGGGTTCAGAGAAATTGTATGATCCGAGAGATAAGAAAAGTGATTGGACTAAAGAACACTTACTTCCAGCTGAAGATATGACTCGGATACCTGTGGGTTATCAAATATTAATTGACATCAGAAGTGATGAATCTTTATCTAAAACTCAACCTTTGATAACGTTTTTCGGAGAACAAGGAAAAGATGGAGAAAAGGGAAAAGAGCAGTTAGTAAACACTCTTGATATTTCAAATGGCATAAAGTCGTTTGTATATACGTTTACGCCGGAAAAGAAGCTTAGCCACAGAACAACCTATTATGTATATTTGAATCCAAACATCGCTAATGATTCAGGAAAAATCATTCCGAGGTTCCTTAAATTTACTACGGTTAGTCCTAATCATCAAGATGAGGAAGATCTTTCGACTGATCCGGAGATGAAAATCGCCGACATACCGGACCATAAGAGATCATTAGACTTCAATATACACGGAAATTATTCAAATGTGACCAATGCATGCCAATACTGCCATAGCACCCATAACGGAAAGAATGAAAGCCTAGAAGGCGGTACATTTGGAAATGAAGAAAATTTGTGCATGTCCTGTCATGATGGGACTACGGGCACTAAGATTGGACCTAAGGTTGTTGAAAATAGTGAGACGCTAAAAACGAATCAACATAATCAAAACTCTAGCAGCTCGTGCACAAGTTGTCATAATCCGCATACACAGGGGACATTAGAAAATCCGAATAGCTTTAAACCAGTTTCCACTACCGATAGCCATATTCGAACCTATAAAAAGGCTAGTACTGCAGAGGGAAAAGTGGGTGAATTTTCATTATGTTTAAGCTGTCATAGAGGAAATGCAGTTGAAAAAGGGGATAAACCGGCTTCAGATATTAACCAATATTACAGTGATCCGGTCCATATTAAGGATTCCTTGCATAATATTAAAGCAACTGAAGACAGCGGCAGCGTGTTAAAAGGCCAGCTTCCATGCGCGGAATGCCATGAAACACATGGTTCCAATAATATTAAAATGTTAAGGGAAGAGCTTGGCAATGTGCAACTAAAAGCCGAAGATAAGTTTAAGACAACTGGTTCTACGTGGACCGATTCTGATGAACGAAAGTTCTGTATAAGTTGCCATAACGGCTCGACCAATATTTATGGAAAAACCGGGAAGCTTAGTGAAAAAGATGCTGCTACTGGGGATACAATATCCGGACATCAAAAAGAAGATAAACAGGGCTGCTCCTTCTGTCACGGTGGAACAAGTAAATCAGCTAGAGAAGCTGCCCACGCACCGAAAAGAACAACTCCATAAGAAAAGCGCAAGCGCCGCTGACCAGGGCGCTTGCGCATTTTGTTTTAATCCTCTTGACCTTTCTTGGCCCCTTTTTTGCCTTTTTTCTCAATGAGCGCTAGTTCTGGCTTGCTTTTCTGTTTACCAGCCTTATCCACTCCAGAGCTCCCGCCTATTGGAAACTCAATTATAGAAGCTGTTTCAAATGGAGGCATTGCGGGTGATTCCTCCCCGCCAAAAACCAAGCCCTTCAACTCGGCTATTTCCGCTGATAATTCCGTTTCCATCTCTAAAACAATCGAAGCAACAGCATTTGCGGCAGCACCGTAAAGCCTTGCCAGCTCCTTTTGCGTTCTCGTTTCTCCCAGCGGTGCAATCGTCGACAGTAAATAATGGACTGCAGCAGCATAAAGATTTGGATTTTGGATTCGCTTTTGCTTTTTCTCACAAAAGTTAAACCAAAGGATAATCCCAGTATCGACAATCGGAGGCGGTACCTCAGACTCCAGCTTCGCTTTGAAAATATCGGCAACCTCCTTATAAATTGGTTTTGACCATTCCATCTCTTCTATTTCCAGCATACCGCCGATTATTGGCAGTTCACTTAAGACTTCTAGGAAAAAGTCCTTCAAATATTCCTGTGGGGAATCATAGTCAGCATCCAAGCTGCTATCTTCAATAAAAGAAAAGGCATGTTCAGGCTTTAGGACAGGTAAATCAAATGGTGATGGGAAGAAGAGATAATTTTGCTCGTAAGGCACAATCATTCCAATGAAGAATGAACCCTCTTCAATCGTGACATTGACGCTGCCGACAATGGCATTCAATTGTTCGGAGGTAAAGCCATCCTCAACTGTAAGTTGATTGTTGTCGACGCTGATGACCTTACCGGCAATCACTCTCGCATTGCTCCATGTTTGGAGAATTTGCTTCAGTTTAGGGCGCTTGATTTTTCCTGCTTCAGCCGCTATAAATTTCTCAATAATTGTTTCTTCGTCATCCAATTCCTCAAAAAGAGAAAACCAAATGGCATGAATGAGCTCATAGAATTCCCGTTCCTGTTCCATATCGAAATCAATCATTTCTGATAGATCCTCAAAATCCTCATTAATTTCATTCCCAAAATGAAAGAATGCAAAATGAAGGATTCGCTTTTGAAGCTCATCCAGCTCACTCTCAATAATCAGGTTGATGGAAATAGCTTTGTTTGCCCCGCAGCACTTACTGTACTTTTCTCCACTGCCGCACGGACAAAGATCATTCCGGTTTATTTTTTCCATCTCACTTCACTCCCTTGTTTCAAAATGCTTTCAATATGCTATGTATCAAACAGTTGATTTGATAGGTTTATTTCATATGTTCAGTTCTTATTTAATAGTACCATTTTTCACATGCCGTATATAAACATACTTTTAAAAATGTGCCTATTTTTGGTCAACCTTTGAATTTTTAACTACTATCACGCTATAATGGATATGGAACTGAACAGAGTTATTCAGAATAAACTAGATAACAGGATGTAATTTTTATTTTTTATAGAGGTGACGAAAATGGAATTAGCAGAAATTCGCAATGAATTAGAAAAATCAGCTAAGAAATTAGTGGACTTTAGGGGGTCTCTTTGACCTAGAGAATAAGGAAGCAAGAATTGCCGAGCTTGACGATGTGATGCTCCAGCCTGATTTTTGGAATGATCAGCAAGCGGCACAAACCGTTATCAGTGAGGCTAATGGCTTAAAGGACCAGGTAAATGAGTTCAATGAATTAAATGACTCGTTTGAAAACCTGGAATTGACCTATGAGCTTGTCAAGGAAGAAAATGATGAAGAACTTCGGGCGGAGCTGGAGACTGAGCTTTTGTCGTTAACCGGCCGTTTGAATCAATTTGAACTGCAGCTTCTCCTAAGTGAGGAGTATGATAAAAATAATGCGATATTGGAGCTTCACCCGGGTGCAGGCGGAACGGAGTCGCAGGACTGGGGCTCGATGCTCTTGCGGATGTATAGCCGCTGGGCTGAGAAAAAAGGTTTTAAGGTCGAGACGCTTGATTACCTTCCTGGTGACGAAGCCGGAATTAAGAGTGTAACGCTTGCCATTAAAGGCCATAATGCCTATGGTTACTTAAAGGCCGAAAAAGGCGTTCACCGTTTGGTAAGAATTTCGCCGTTTGACTCATCAGGCCGGCGCCACACTTCGTTCGTATCCTGTGAAGTGATGCCCGAACTGAATGACGATATCCAAATTGAAGTTCGGACAGAAGATTTAAAAATTGATACGTACCGTGCGACTGGTGCCGGTGGTCAGCATATTAATACCACGGATTCGGCGATCCGGATTACCCACCTGCCAACTGGTGTGGTCGTTACATGTCAAGCGGAACGTTCGCAAATTAAAAACCGAGAGGCAGCGCTGAAAATGCTCAAAGCCAAGCTCTACCAATTGGAAATCGAAAAGCAAGAACAAGAGCTGTTGGAAATTCGCGGTGAGCAAAAGGAAATCGGCTGGGGCAGTCAAATTCGTTCTTACGTCTTCCATCCTTATTCAATGGTAAAGGACCACCGGACTAATACCGAAAGCGGCAATGTTCAGGGCGTCATGGACGGTGACCTTGATCAGTTTATCAATGCGTATTTAAGGTCGAGAATTTCGTAACCATTTATATAATATGTGGAAAGCCTTTGCCGGCCAGTTCGGCAAAGGCTTTCCTTTTTAGGAGCTATCCTCATGAAACCCTCATTAATAGTAAATGCTAATAGTAATTTTAGTCCTTCATCGCGTCAGTTTACTGTCATTTACAGCAGATTTCTCCCATGCTATACTCTCTTTCGGTAAATAGAAAAAATGATTGTAAAAGGATTTTAGAGGGGAAAGTTAATATGAATATTTTAAGCAATCTTACACATACTTATCCAAGAATGAGAATCGTGGCCGATTATCTTTTTATCCTAATAGGCTCCGCCATCATTGCCATGGCATTTAATGTCTTTTTGCTGCCAAACCAAGTCGCTTCCGGCGGCGTAAGCGGGATTAGTACGATTTTAAAAACAGTGCTTGGCTGGGAGCCTGCCTACGTCCAATGGGCGTTTAACATTCCATTGTTCATTGCCGGGGTTGTTTTACTGGGAAAACAATTTGGGGCCAAAACACTTGCAGGGACGATTTTTCTGCCATTGGTTGTCTTTTTGACAAAAGGGTTTCAGCCATGGACGCATGACGCTTTGCTCGCTGCTTTATTCGGCGGGATTGGCGTTGGACTCGGGCTCGGGATTGTGTTTAGGGGAAAAGCTTCGACCGGCGGGACCGACCTTGCCGCTCAGATTATTAATAAATATACCGGTTTTACCCTTGGCAGATGTGTCGTAATGATTGATGGATTAATCGTCCTTACCGCAGCCATCGTCTTTGATATTGAAAAGGGATTGTATGCTCTGATTGCCCTTTATGTGACCAGCAAAACGATTGACCTCATTCAGGTTGGATTCGGCAGGTCAAAGATGGCGATGATCATTACGAGTAAGCAAGAAGAAGTGCGTACAGGAATTTTGAATAAAATTGACCGTGGTGTGACAAAACTATCTGCATATGGTGGTTTTACAGACCATGAACGGCCTGTCCTCATGTGTGTGGTTGATCAAACGGAGTTCACAAAATTGAAACAATTGGTTAAAACCCTTGACCCGTCAGCGTTTATCATCGTTATGGACGCAGCGGAAGTGTTAGGGGAAGGTTTCAAACGCGAGTAGGATTGGTATAATAGTTCTTTGATGGTATTATTTTCTGAAGGGGGTAAGTGTAATGAAGAAAAAGCTACTAGGATTTGTATTAGGAACATCCTTAGTTATGGGTCTTGCTGCTTGTGGGGGCGGCTCTGATACGAACAAGGACACGGCAAGCGGCGGTGAGGCAGCAAAGATTTTTGATCAAAAATGCTCTGGCTGTCATGGCGGCGATTTAAAAGGCGGCATGGGTCCAAACTTAACAAAAATTGGCTCAACGCTTTCCAAAGATGACATTTTGAATACAATTAAAAATGGTAAAGGCGCAATGCCGCCGAACGTAATTCAAGGCGATGACGCTGATAAAGTGGCAGATTGGCTTGCAGCTAAAAAGTAAAAATAATCAAAAACGTTCTGTGAATTTTCACAGGACGTTTTTTATTTTGGCTGTGTTAAAGAGCATAGATGATTTTAAACTATGTTGATTGGAGCGGAAGGCGGCGAAGACTCCTGCGGGAGTACGGGGCAGGGGAGACCCCGCAGGCGCTTTAGCGCCGAGGAGGCTCCCCGGCACGCCCGCGGAAAGCGAAGCCGCCTGGAGCGGAAATCAACAACCAAGTTTAACACAGCCTTTGTTTTTCAAAAATTGAAGGATTTTGTCGAATTTTGTATTGTTTGAAAAGAAACTGTAATATTTTTACCGCCCATTTTAGCGATTTTTGATGTTATAATGGGTCTATGCGAAATTATGCACACATATTTTGACATTCTGGTCCATTTTGCAAATAAATAAAGATTTTTGTCGAATCCTCGATTCGAACTATCTTTAAATAAAGGTGATAATAATGATCGAATTGCAAGAGGTATATAAAAAGTATCCAAATGGTGTTACCGCCATTAATGGAATAGACGTCCGAATTAATCAGGGCGAATTTGTTTATGTTGTCGGTCCAAGTGGTGCCGGGAAGTCGACTTTCATCAAAATGATGTACCGCGAAGAAGTACCCACTACTGGAACCATCACGATGAATGGCGTAAATCTTGCCAAATTAAAGATGAAAAAGGTTCCGCTTTTTAGAAGAAACCTAGGCGTGGTCTTTCAGGACTTCAAACTGCTTCCGACCTTGACTGTCTATGAAAATGTCGCTTTTGCTCTAGAAGTGATTGAAGCACAGCCAAAGTTCATTCGAAAACGGGTTATGGAAGTTCTCGAATTAGTAAATTTAAAGCATAAAATAAAAATGCTTCCAACGGAGCTGTCCGGCGGTGAACAACAACGTGTTTCCATTGCCCGCTCAATCGTCAACTCACCGAAGGTTGTGATTGCAGACGAGCCTACCGGTAACCTTGACCCAGAGACTTCATGGGAAATCATGAACATCTTTGAAGAGATTAATAATCGGGGCACAACGATAGTAATGGCGACCCATAATAGAGAGATTGTTAACACATTAAAACATCGCGTAATTGCCATAGAAAGCGGCAGAATTGTCCGTGATGAGCAAAGAGGTGAATACGGTTATGAAAATTAGGACAATTGGCCGTCACGCCCGCGAGAGTTTAAAGAATATTAGCCGGAATGGCTGGATGACGTTTGCATCCGTTAGTGCCGTGACCGTAACGCTTATTCTAGTTGGTGTCTTTTTTGTAATTATGATGAATCTAAATAGAGTGGCCCAAACGATTGAAGATGACGTACAAATTCGCGTTCACATCGATGTTGCTGCTAACGAAAAAGACCAGCAAACATTAAAAACCGAGCTCGAAAGAATGGCTGAAGTCAAAGCTGTCACCTTTTCCCCGAAAAAGAACGAGCTAGATAATTTAGTTAAAAGTCTTGGCGAGGATGGAAAGGCCTTTAAGCTTTTTGAACAGGATAATCCGCTCAACGATGTCTTTGTCGTAAAAACGAAAAAGCCAACAGATACCATGCTGGTTGCAAAAAAAGCTGAAAAGCTGAACTTTGTTTCAAAGGTTAGATATGGACAAGGTAAAGTGGAAAAACTATTTAAGTTTATTAAGGCGAGTCGTAACGTGGGAGTTGTGTTAATCATTGGCTTGTTCTTTACCGCCATCTTCTTAATCTCCAACACGATTAAAATTACGATTATTGCTAGACGAAGAGAGATCAAGATTATGAGATTAGTAGGTGCGACGAATACGTTTATTCGCTGGCCGTTTTTCTTAGAAGGACTATGGCTTGGTATTGTTGGCTCGATTTTGCCAATTATATTGATTTCTACCGCTTATTATCGTGCTTATGATTATATTGGTCCTAAGCTTGAGGGCACGTTTATCAAAGTGCTGCCATTTACTCCATTTGTTTATCAGGTTTCCGGTATTCTGATGCTAATGGGAGCCGTAATCGGTGTATGGGGCAGTGTCATGTCTGTAAGGAAGTTCTTGAAAGTGTAATTCTATTCAGGAGGGGCTGTCTATCCGGCTCTTCCTGATTTGTAAAATATCTTTTGCCACATAGATAAAGAAACAAATACATATACATAGAGTTGGGGGAAGTAGTCGGATATGAGGAAATCAGTTATTAAGCTTGCCGTTGTTGTAACGGTCGGGCTGGGGACTTCTTTTGGAGGGAATCCTGCTAAAACAGAGGCCGAATCTATCTCCAAACTGAAGGAAGAGCAAAATAAAATACATGAGCAGCGTTCCGATCTAAATTCGAATATTAATCAAGCAAATGATAAGATTACGAATCTCCAAGAGGAGCAAGCAAGCGTTAAGAGCGAATTGAAACGCCTTGATTTAGCGATTAGTGACGCCACTGCTAAGATTGATGAAAAACAAGCAAAAATAGAAGATACAAAAACTCAAATTGCTGCGCTTCAGGAAGAAACGGAGATTCTCAAGGATCGGATTAAGAAGCGGAATGTCCTACTGAAGGATCGGGCCCGCAGCTATCAGGAAACGGGCGGAATGGTCAATTACTTGGATGTATTAATGGGGTCAACCAGCTTTAGCGACTTCATTGACCGTGCGAATGCGGTCGCAACCATTTTGCAGGCCGACCAGGATATTTTAAAGCAGCATGAAGCTGACAAAAACGAGCTTGAGGAGAAACAATCTCAAGTTGAGAAAGAGCTTGCCAGCTTAAAAAAGATGCTCGCAGACTTGGAAACTATGAATAACCAATTGACTGCCCAAAAGGCTGAAAAGGATAAACTATTGGGAAGTTTAGAGAGTCAAGAGCATGAAGCCCATGAAGGAATGCTGGATTTAAAGGAGCAGGAGGAAATTCTTGCGGCTCAAGAGAGTTCGATTCAAAAAACAATCAAACAAGAGCAAGAACGCCAGGCTAAAGAGGCGGCAGCAGCAGCGGCAGCGGCAGCGGCTAAGAAAAAGGCAGCAGCCAGCAGTAGCAGCGGCAGCAGTAATAGCAGCAGTCCCTCTGCATCAGCACCACAGGTTTCAAGCGGCAGCTTTACAAGACCAGCTCCAGGTGTAGTTACTTCAGGATTCGGCGGACGCTGGGGGGCTTTCCACTATGGTGTTGATATTGCCCAAAGCGGCAACAATGTACCAATTGTAGCTGCAGCAGATGGGGTTGTCTCTGTTGCCCATTATTCAAGCAGTTATGGAAACGTGGTATATATTTCGCATTCGATAAATGGTCAGGTTTATACAACTGTTTATGCACATATGTCAGGTTATCAAGTATCACCAGGACAAACTGTCTCAAAAGGTCAACGAATCGGCACCATGGGGAATACCGGTGATTCCCAGGGCCAGCATTTACACTTTGAACTTTACAAAGGACCATGGGCCTATCATTCAGCGATAAATCCAATCGGCATTGTTCCAATTTAATAATCAAATTAAGGAAGAGGCTTAGCTTCTTCTTTTTTTTTGCCAAAAATTTATAGCATTGAACTTTGAGAATTGTCCAGCTCCAGCGCCCAGCGGCTAGTGGACTTCGCTCTTCTCCCTACGATAAGTCAACATCGGATCGCTCCGCTCTCCGTGTTTCCTTTATCTCAGTCGAAGCGCTCCAGTCCATACGCCGCTAAACGGGCGCTTCCGCTTTTCTATTCATAACTCGTCCATCCCTCACATATAAGTTAATAAACAGGCAGGAATTCGGTGCCTATTAGAAAAATAGATATGACAGGCATATTTATCTTGAGGAGGATTCTAATGAATCGAAAATGGATTGCCCTGTTGATGACGGGTTCGCTTTTAACCGGGGCAGGGGGCACCTATGCTGGATTGCAGTTTTTAGAGAAAAAGGAAAATAGAAACGAACTCGAGCAAGCACTGCTCCCTAAAGATCAACCTGTATCTTCTCAAACGGATATAAAAGACCTTGGAAAGGTTGAGCAGGCCTATGACATGATCCTAAGCCGCTATGTTGAAAAAGTGGACCAAGACAAACTGGTTGAAGGTGCCATCCAAGGAATGCTCTCAGTGCTAAAGGATCCCTATTCTGTTTATATGGACAAGGAAACGGCGCAGCAATTCACGCAAACCTTGGAATCATCCTTTGAGGGCATTGGAGCAGAGGTCGGCATGGTAGATGGAAAAATTGTCATCGTCTCGCCGTTTAAAAATTCTCCAGCGGAAAAAGCAGGCATCAAGCCGAATGACCAAATTCTGAAAATCGACGGCCAAAGTGTTGAAGGGCTGGACCTCAATAAAGCAACCTTAAAAATCCGCGGCAAAAAGGGGACACTGGTAACGTTAGAGATTGACCGCAAAGGGTTAAAGGAACCGCTGTCAATTGACGTCAAACGCGATGAAATTCCGCTTGAGACCGTCCACGCTTCCGTTAAGAAGCAAGATGGCAAAAAGATCGGCTATATCGAGATCACCTCCTTCGCTGAAAATACAGCGGCGGATTTTAAAAAGGACTTAAAGGCTTTGGAAAACGATGACATTAAAGGTCTAATCCTCGATGTACGAGGCAACCCTGGAGGATTTCTAGACAGTGTCGGTGATATATTAAAAGAATTTATCCCGAAAGATAAGCCCTATGTCCAAATCGAACCGCGTACCGGCAAAAAACAGCGATTCTTTTCCACCCTTTCCGAGAAAAAGAATTATCCAGTGCTTGTCCTAATCAACAAAGGCAGTGCATCTGCTTCGGAAATTTTGGCAGGTTCATTACAGGAAGCAGCAGGCTATCAGCTAGTCGGGGAAACCACTTTTGGAAAAGGAACCGTCCAACAGGCGGTACCGATGGGCGACGGCAGTAATATTAAATTAACCCTTTATAAATGGCTGACCCCAGATGGGAATTGGATTCATAAAAAGGGAATTAAACCGGATGTGACTATCAAACAGCCGACAATATTTGCTACTCATCCGATTCAAGTTGAGAAGACGCTAGTCGAGGACATGAACAATGAGCAGATCAAAAATGCTCAAGAAATTTTAAAGGGCTTGGGATTTGCGCCGGGCCGGACAGATGGATACTTCAGCGCCGAAACAACAATTGCTGTTAAAGGTTTCCAACAGGACAAAGGCCTAAAGCCGACAGGGGAAATCGATGCCAAAACAGCCGCAAAGCTTGAAGAAGCCGCGATGAAGGAAATGAAAAAAGAGAAGAATGACCTGCAACTGCAAATGGCGTTGAGATTGATAACGAAATAGACGATAGTGAGACTTCGGTCTCTTTTTTTTTGTATTATAGAATGTTAAAACTTTTTTAGAAACTAGCAATATGTTTTATGGTTTAAATTTGGTAAAATAAGCTTTAGAGACTTTTACATAATAGTTTACTAGAAATTTTGATTAGGCAGGTGGCAGGAAATGGTGGAAACATGGCTTGTGGAGCTACTTAAAGGGACAGGCAAGTTATTTCTTCATCCTGTTTTATACTATCTCGTTTTCCTCGCGGCCATTTTAGGCGTTATGAGGGTAAAACGGGAACGGAAAGATTTTCATATTCGAGCCCATGATGCATATTACGAACTCCGGCAGTTGTTTCCGCTGGGACTTCTTTGCGGGTTTATTCTTTCGATTATTGTTGTCGCGGCCGGTATCGCTGTACCTTTCGCTGCCATTCTATTAATCGCTGGATTCACATTTTTATGGTCATTGACGACAAATGTCCGGCTGATCTCACCTGTATACACAGTCGGGGCTGCTTTTTTCACGATCATATTAATCGCAGAAAATAACTGGTCGATTCCGCTCTTTTCGAAGGCGTTTGATGCGATTGGTGACAAGGTTTACCCTTCCGTAGTCGTGGTTCTTGGCCTTTTGCTAATTGCGGAAGGCGTGCTGATTTTAAAAAATGGCAGCAATGGAACATCACCGAAACTAGCAAAAAGCAAGCGCGGTCAAAGTGTGGGTGTCCATGAAGTGAAGCGCCTTTGGATGCTGCCGCTGTTCCTGCTTATTCCGGGTGACACGCTCCAGCTGCCATTCGATTGGTGGCCGCTGTTCCATATAGGTGCGAAGGAGTACACGCTGATTTTTGTACCTTTTGCAATCGGGTTCCATCAGCAAATCAAAGGGATGCTCCCAAAAGAAGCGATACAGCTTCATGGCCGGCAAGTCATTATGCTCGGGGTTTTTATCTCGATCCTCTCGGTGGCAGGTTATTGGTATCCGCTAATTTCGATTGTCATCGCAGCTCTTGCCGTAATAGGGCGTGAATCCTTAACATTAATGGCGTCAATTAAGGACGAAAATAGCCCATTTTATTTTTCGAAAAAAAATCAAGGCTTGATGATTATTGGCATCATTCCCGAATCCCCAGCAAGTAAAATGGGACTCCAAGTCGGGGAAATCATTGCCAAAGCCAATGGTGTGCTTGTCAGGGATGAAAACACCCTTTACGAAGCATTGGAAAAAAACCGCGCCCATTGCAAGCTCGAGGTCCTTGATAAAAATGGCGAGATTCGGTTCGTTCAACGTGCCCTCTACGAAGGAGACCACTACGAACTTGGCATCCTGTTTGTTCCGGACGAGCGGAAGTATGATAAGAAGATTGGGTAATTGTGGTTACGACGCTAACGTGGGGCTATATTTGAGTACATCTTCAACCACTATAGTCGATGACCAAAATAAACAACCGCAATCCCCTGCATTCATGTATGGGGTGAGGTTGTTTTTTTATAAATATTTTAGAACAAATGTTCCTTTTGTTGTAGAGTTAGTGTGAAATAAAAATAAAGGAGATAGAAATTTGAATGAATACTTATAAACTACATACGTATTAATTAGAAGCCCCATCTAAAGGAGGTATCTAAATGAAATATTCCCATCCCCCCGAAGTTAGACCTTACCTAATTTCAAAGACGTTAGTTCCTGAAAATCAAGAAACACCGATACATTTTTATAACGGCGATATTGTAACTGAAAAACTATTTTATAGAAGAAATCATTTTTCTTATCCCAACTTTGCTTCATCCTTTTATCTTCTCCCAATTGAGGGACTAGTACATACCCCAAAAGTTTTTTCATTACAGGAAATATATTCAATGCCATCTAAAACGATGAAAGTGGTTTTAGAATGTGCTGGTGATAAGCGAAAGTTATTTAAACCCAAAGTATTTGGAGAGCAATGGGGAAAAGGAGCAATAAGTCAAGGCATTTGGAAAGGCGTAACTTTAAGAACCTTATTGCAGTACACAGGATTACATGATTCCGCAAAAGAAATTGTTTTCGAAGGCTATGATAATGGAATAAGACCTGATTCTAACCAACTATTTAATTTTTCAAGGAGCTTACCCATTGAGAAAGCCATTGATCCAGAAACTATTATTGCTTACGAATACAATAATCAACCCATCCCCTTCAAGCACGGATTTCCTCTAAGATTAATTGTTCCTGGATGGTATGCCATGGCATCTGTAAAATGGATTAAAAAAATTACAGTGATTGACAAGGAATATAAAGGACCTTTTCAAGCAATTGATTACGTTTACTATCCGAACAAAGAAAACGATAGTGGAAAATTCCCCGTTACCACACTCAATGTTAATTCAACGATTCAATATCCATTAAATATGCAATTATTGCATACAGGAGTTTATGAAATTAAAGGGATTGCATGGTCTGGTAATGGGAAGATCGCAAATGTAGAGATTAGTATTGATGGAGGTAAGTCCTGGGATACTTGTCACTTAACCACTTCATCAGAGAAACAATCATGGGTTCGTTGGAATTATAAATGGGAAGCACTAAAAAAGGGAGAATACACCATACTTTCAAAAGCAAAGGATTCTAATGGGAATATTCAACCATTGGACCCAACGTGGAACAGGAAGGGCTATGGTTACAACGCTATAGATAGAATAAAAGTAAAAGTTGAGTAATTTTTTTAAAAAAGGCTGTGTTAAAGACCATTGTTGATTTTGAGTACAATGTTGATTGGAGTGGAAGGCGCGAGACTCCTGCGGGAGTAGCGGGACAGGTGAGACCCCGCAGGCGCTTTAGCGCCGAGGAGGCTCACCGCCCGCCCCGCGGAAAGCGAAGCGCCTGGAACGGAAATCAACATTCACTTTTAACACAGCCCTAAAAAAGTAAGCTCCTTTTTTGCTATTGGTCTTTTAAAAAAACCTTCTTGATTAATTAGATTTTTTGTATATAATCATTATTATAATAGGCGATGGAGTTCGCCATCAACCGTCTTTGTGACTAATGACTCCTACCAGTGGTTATTCTTAATACTGGTAGGAGTCTATTTTATTTTAAAAGAAAATTATGTAAGGAGTCTTTTGAATGAATGTAATTGCAGTTGGGTTAGGTGGCTTCTTTGGTTCTATTTTTCGCTTCATGGTTGGAAAAGCGATTCCTTCTCAGTCAGGTTTCCCGTTAGGAACCCTGGTAATTAACCTAATGGGTTGTTTATTTCTTGCATGGTTTTTTACCATTACGGCAAAACAAAAAAATATTAATCCCAATTTAATATTAGCTATAGGAACAGGTTTTACAGGTGCATTCACCACTTTCTCAACATTTTCAGTGGAAACCCTGAATTTACTTAAAGATCAGCAATATTTTATTGCCATTTTATATGTGGCGATAAGTATATTTGGGGGAATAACACTAGCCATAATAGGGACGAAATTAGTATCGTTAGATTTTAAAATAAAACGAAAACCAAGGGGGAAATCATAATAATGATATTTGTTGGACTAGGAGGCATTTTTGGCGCAATTTCGAGGTTTTTGCTTGGAAAATGGTTCACAAGTAAGACTTCCGGAGTTTTCCCCTTCGGAACTTGGATCATTAATATTAGCGGCTCGTTTTTACTTGGTTTTCTTGCTATCTTAAATCTAAAAGAAGCTATTCCGGAGTGGACTTGGCTTTTGTGTGGTACAGGCTTTCTTGGAGCATATACCACCTTTTCAACTTTTGGATATGAAACTATACAAATGTTACAGTCAAGAAAAACAAAAAACGCTTTATTCTACGTTACAGCTTCGGTATTATTAGGTGTATTTTTTGCTTGGATAGGAAGTCTTTTAGGAGATGTTTTATAATTAATTATATGGGGAATTTAATTAACTTACAGATTATTTCAATCAATAAACCAAATGCCAGGTCATAAAGTTTGAAAATTTATAATAAAGTTTGTTAAAAACCCTGTATTAATAGGGTCTTTTTATCCTAAAACTCCAGGTGTATTGTTCAATTAAAGGAAATTTTAAGAGTTTTATAGAAATATTTAGACAATTCGTTTTTAAAGGAGTGATGTCTGAATGGCGAAATTGATTTATCATATTGCAATTACACTTGACAATTTTATTGCAGATTTGAATGGAGTTGCTGACAATTCTATATTTTTACACGAGGGTGATCATGTTACAGATTTCATATCCGATATTCAGAAATATGATGCGGTATTAATGGGTGGAAAAACATATGAATACGGCTTTCAATTCGGTCTTAAACCGGGTGAACCTAGCCCTTATAAGTTGAAGCATTATATTTTCTCCAACACCATGCAGTTTGAATCAAACGATGAAGTGAAATTAATTAAAAATAACGCGATTAGCTTTATACAGGATCTCAAAATGAAGGAAGATGGAAAGTTGTGGCTCTGTGGGGGAGGTAAACTGGCGGGTTCATTAATTCAGCATAAGCTTATTGATCAATTAGTCTTAAAAGTTAACCCTGTAATGATTGGAACGGGGATACCTCTATTTGGCAGTGTTAAACCTCGTGTAAATTTGGAATTAGTTGGCATGAAGCGATATTCGAACGGAGTCCTTAAACCTACGTATAATATTAATTATTTTTAGTATTAAATGTTAAATAAGTTCTTTACTTTATAAAAAAGTTCTTTACTGATGTCCTCTATTTTTAAATAGGGGGCATTTTTATTTTATTCATTATTCGGAGTGTTAATCAGCAATCGGGCCAGTTTGTTGAAGAAGGATATTTTCTGTTTTTAGCGAATTTAGTTATAAGTTATGCTACTGTCGTGGACCAGAGGGAATTATTTTAGAGTTGGTGGAGAGAAACAAATAAATTAAGGGTAATTAATAGTTATCGGGCCTGGGCCATCAATTCGTTGACCGAACGAAGAAATATTTTATTTTGGTGAATTATATAATAATAAGAGCTTCATAGTTATATCATTTTAGGGCGCATACCCTGAATAAGGATTAACGTCCTTAAGTACTAGTCTTACACAAAGGGTCCTAGGACACTGTGGAGGTGATCGTTAGTGAATTCGAATCTGTCGTCGAAACCATCGCAATCAAAATCAACCGTTTGGGCTGGGGGCGCTGTTTTTGTATGGTCCATTGCCTATATGCTGCCACACCTATATTGGGCTTTAGGCGGAAGAATAGGGGTGTCCCTACTAAAACCCGGAGTGGCTGCATCTTCACAGTTTGAACTAATTAATTGGATCTCGTTACCAATCTTTATTGTTGCGGGACTCGTAGGTCTTGGTTTCATTTATTTAGGCAAAAGTAAAATTCTGCGCTTATTGTTGCTTTCCGTAACTGTGTTAGGGTGTTCGATAGCCACTGCTCATGGCATTTTTGGCATTATCTATCGTGGCTTGCAAATCGCAAGTGTGATTGGCTTGGAGAATGGGACATTTGATATCCACGATGATATGTACGTGGTCTGGGATATGGTCATTTTCGAACCGTGGTTTTTGATTGAAGGCATTTTACTTGCCATTGCAGGATGGTGTTTTTTGAAAGGAGCACGGAGCAGGAAAGTTTGGCTTGGGGTGTGTGTGGTTGGCACGATTGTTGGATTGGTCACAGGGATGCTGGGTGTGCGATTTGCATAGTTAATCTGTTACAGATATCGACTGATGAGCAACTTTTATTCAACTGAAACTTAAATTAGCTAGAGAAGAATCTATTTTGATCAATATAATGGATTCTTTTTATTTATCGTAAAACGCTGGCTTGTGAGGTTTTAGTGACAAACTTTATTTCAAAGCAGCAATTGTTTTACAAAAAATTAATAAAATACAACTTGCAATCAATATATAAGTGGAATATTATATAAGCAAATCGTTATATAGCAGGGAGGGAATCTTTTTTGAAGAATCTTGAATTGATGGCGAAACAGTTAAAAGCTGTGAGTGACCCTAATCGTTTAAAGCTCTTGGCTTGTCTAAAAAAAGGGGAAGTATGTGCTTGTGATTTTGTTGATGTTTTAAATATTTCCCAACCTGCTGTCAGTCAACAATTGAAAAAGTTAAAAGAAGCTGGAATTATTGTCGAAAGATCAGCAGGAACATGGAAGCATTATCGATTAAATGAAAGGCAACAACCGTATATTCAGGCTATTATTGACCATTTGGATGAGATTTCATTTATACGTTGCGACTGTTAAACGCTTGTAATACTTTTTTAGTCAAGATGTACGAGGGATAGGTAGATCTTGTTTTGCATCAGGAATTTCTTCATCAAGGGGATTAAAACAATGAAAGAAAAGATTATTAGTGAATTTTTAGGAACCTATTTTCTTGTTTTTGCCGGGACTGGTGCAGTAGTAATAGATACTATGACGAATAGTTTAACACATGTTGGCGTAGCCATTACATTCGGGCTGGTCGTAATGGCATTAATTTACACGTTTGGTCACATCTCAGGTGCCCATTTTAACCCTGCAGTTACCATTGGATTTTTAATTCATAAGGATATTACTAAAAAGGAAGCCGTTTATTATATTTTTACACAAATTATTGCAGGGATTGCAGCTAGTCTCACCTTATTTTCTTTATTTGGAAATGTGGCGTCTTTAGGTGCTACGCTGCCAAATGGTACATGGGCACAATCGTTTGTTTTAGAATTCATCCTTACATTTTTCTTAATGTTTGTTATTTTTGGAGCTGCTGTTCATGGTAAAGCAGCAAAATCCTTTGCAGGAATAGCAATTGGGGCAACAGTGGGGTTAGAAGCGATGTTTGGTGGACCGATTAGTGGTGCCTCGATGAATCCAGCAAGATCGATTGGTCCAGCGATCGTATCAGGAACACTTCAACATTTATGGGTGTATATTATTGCAACTATTTTAGGGGCCATGTGCGCGGCAATCATTTATAAATTACTAGACGATAAAGAAAACTCGCCGATTGGCGAGCCCGTTAGGGCGAAGTCAGAGGCGTAGTTGCACTTATGCCTGATAGGAAAGTAATACTTTCCTATCGGCTACAAAAAGGAGCGAGCAACATGTCTAAAAAAACAATTTATTTCCTATGCACAGGAAACTCATGTCGCAGCCAAATGGCAGAAGGATGGGCAAAGAACTATTTAGGTGATGAGTGGGAAGTACGCAGTGCGGGTATTGAAGCACACGGGCTAAACCCCAATGCTGTAAAAGCGATGAAAGAAGCTGGAGTCGATATTTCCAATCATACTTCTGATATTATCGATGCAGATTATTTAAACAATGCAAATTTAGTTGTCACGCTATGTGGTGACGCTGCTGACAAATGCCCAATTACCCCACCAAAGGTAAAACGAGTGCATTGGGGATTTGATGACCCAGCAAAAGCACAAGGAACAGATGAGGAAAAATGGGCCTTCTTTCAGCGTGTCCGTGATGAAATAGGAGATAGAATCAAACGGTTTGGTGAAACAGGAGAATAAGACAACCCATAACCAAGTGTGCATTCTTTAAAAAGGGGAAGAGAGGTACCATTCAAATGGTACCTCTCTTTCGATATGATTTGGTTGAAATGGTTACCATTAGGAAAATGGCAACAAGAATATAGGCAATACCTCCAAGCAGACCCAAGGAACGAGGTGTGAGGTATTGTAGTGCGGATCCGGATAGAAACATAGACATTCCCAAAATAGTGTTTGAGATTGTTGCCAGGAGCCCAAACATGGTTCCTTGATGCTCCTCGGGAATTTCCTTCATGAGAGTGGTGTCAAAGCACGCATTTCCAATCCCGGACATAAACGCAGCACCACAAAATATAAGAAGTGCGAAAACCACTAAATGTGTTCGGCTTAATAAGACGAGAAATACCCCTTCAAGTAATAGACATACTAAACCTGTAACAAGGAAATTTTTTCGTAGTTGATTGGCGACTGAAAAGCTTAACATTAAACCAATCCCTAATGCACCATAGAAAAGACCTACCCCAACATCTCCAAGCTGAAACTCATTAATCGCATAGACGCTGATTAGAACATTATCAATTCCATTCATAGAAGCAATTAATATCTCACATAAAAGAAGAATTTGAACAGGAACAGACATCAAGATTACCTTTTTGAAGGTTGAGATTGGATTTCCCTTATTAGACTCATCTACTTTTTCCATGTTTTTATTTTTGGGAAACGTAATAGTCGAGATGATGGCTCCAGCTCCTAAAAATGAAACTGCATTTAACCAAAATGTCACACCAGCCCCAAAAATAGATGAAACGATGCCACCTGAAATGGCTCCAATGATTAAAACAATCCCGACCATTACTTGCTCCAAACTATTCACTTTCACAAGATGCTCTTTGCTCACGAGACCAGCAATCCCCGATTTTCTTGCAGGTCCATAAATAGCTTCTCCTGAAGCTAAAATAAACGAACTACAATAGACAATCCAGAGATCCTCCTTACTGTGAACGAATAGGAAAGATAAGGCAACCACAACTCTTATAAGGTCAGTTGTGATTAATATTGTCTTTCGCGAAAATCGATCTACCAGCCTTCCCACTATTGGACCAAAAAATAATGAAGGTACCAGCCGAATGGCTAGAGTCGTTCCCACCGCCAAGCCTGACCCTGTTAAATGCAGAAGCATAGCTAACACAGCTACGGAACTAAAGCGGTCGCCAATCCCATTCACAATTCCAGCTAAAAATAGCCTCAGATATTGTTTTTCTTCCTTTAAAAATGAAATACCCATATCAATCACCTTCTTTTACATATATCTAATTTCACATTCATCTAATTAGTTGTGCAAAAAAATACGGGTGCCGGCAAACACCCTTTAACTCAACCACCATAACTCAACCGGATTTAATTCATATTGATTGTTTTCTCGGTACATATATTGGCACATAATAAGTTCGCGTCTTAATGTTGCATAATCCTCATGATATTGCTTTAAATATTCATTGATCTCTTTCTCTTGGTAAACTTTCCCGAATTCTAATCCTTTGATCATATGGGCTAGTACAACAAGCTTTTTCTTTCTTTGTGCAGGGTAGTTTTTCAGTTTCCCATCTTTTGTGAAGAAATTTTTGATGATAGCTGAACGTTCCTCTTCAGTAACCGACATTTCCATTTTTGCATCGCCTCCTGTTCCAACAGATAAAATGCCTTTAGCACTCATTTCCAATATTTTTGTATTAAGAGAAAAATAGATCGTATTTTTATCTCGGCGTTCTTTTATAAGTCCAACCTCACGCAGCTTCGTCATATGGTGTGTAATCGTTGGCGGTTTAAGCCCTAACGTCTCGGCAATCGCTTGCCCATTCAAAGGACCTTGCTTTAGCAAGGCGATAATCCGAATCCGTGTCAGATCACCTAATGCTTTATGGAATTCAACAATTTTGTTTAACTGCATTCGTTAATCCACCTGCTTTCATATTTATCTAATTAGATATTAATCAAATTAACTTTAATAATCAAGGGGTAAAATGATTTTTTTAAAGCTAGGTTCCCTTCCCTTAAAACACTATTTGGTGTCGCTGACTGGTCGAAAAATGTTGTGAATTTGGATTAAAATTATTGACAAGTGGAGAATAAAGTAATATTATTATCTCGAATTAAAAATATTTTAATTTGTAATAAATGAAATTGAGAATTTTGGTTTTGAGGAGATGCTGTTATCTATGGGTTTTTTAGATAAATTATTTGGTAAAACACAAGAGGAGGAAACGAAAATGACAAAATTAAACATTGGTATTATTTTAGGAAGCACACGTCAAGGACGTGTAAGCCCACAAGTTGGAGAATGGGTAAAAGGAATTGCTGACAAGCGCGGAGATGCAAATTACGAAATCGTTGATATTGCAGACTTTAATTTACCATTCTTAGGTACAACTGATGGTTCAGAACCAGGCATCGCTGCTTGGAACGAAAAACTAGCAAGCTTAGATGGATTCGTATTCGTTGTTCAAGAATACAACCACAGCATCACAGGCGCATTAAAAAATGCTCTTGACTTTGCACGTGAAGCATGGAATGACAAAGCTGCTGGAATTGTCAGCTATGGTTCAACAGGCGGTGCCCGTGCAGCTGAACATTTACGTGGGATCTTAGGAGAATTGAAAGTAGCTGACGTTCGCACACATCCAACATTGTCTTTATTTACAGATTTTGAAAATGGCAGTGTCTTCAAACCAGCAGAATTGCACTTAACAAATGTAAATGCAATGCTTGGTGAAGTAGTAGCATGGAGCGGAGCATTAAAAACAATCCGATAAAATAATGAAAGAGGGAATGGTAACATTCCCTCTTTTTTCTATAAGGTACGATATTTTTTCAAGGAGATAATATTCAGCAAGATGAAGATGGCTGCGAAAATAACTAATGCGAGGAGATCGCCGCTGATTTCGCTGAAGCTGGCACCCTTATACATGACGCCCTTTAAGGCATCCCCTGCATAATACATTGGAATAATCTTCGCGACTGCTTGCAACCAATTGGCCATCCCTTCAAGCGGGAAAATCCCGGCAAAGAATATTTGCGGAATAACGGCTATCGGGATAAATTGTATCATTTGAAATTCTGAAGCCGCAAAGGTCGATAACAGAATCCCTAAAGAAAGTGCCACCAAAGCGAGCAGCAAGTTAATCAATAGCACATTCCAAATCGAGCCGGCAAGGACTATATCTAATACATTGATCGCATAAAAGACTACAATCATCGTTTGAATGACAGCGAATATTCCATAACCAACTAAGTAGGCAGTAACAATTTCTGCTCTTCGAATCGGGGTCGATAATAACCTTTCTAATGTCCCTGTTGTCCGCTCGCGCAAAAGACCTATTCCTGAAATAATAAAGACAAAGAAGAAGACAAAGAAACCAACTAATATCGGGCTAAGGACATCAAAAAAGACAGTATCCGCATTGCCGTATACGTAGTTTACATCGATACTCTTTGGTGTTACGGTTGGCGCTGGTCCAGAACTTTTCAACATAATCTTGGCTTGGAACTCGGCAGCAATCACCTGGTTTACCTTCATTTGCAGCACTTTTGCATTTGAAGGATCGTCATTCCGCAATGTCAGCTTCAGTTTTCCGTTATCCTGCTGCAGCAAGCCGTCAAGGTCGTCATCTACCACCGTATCCTTAGTAACGAACTCATATTGTTTTACCTTTATGTCTGCTTTTTTAAATGCATCTACTAAGCCGCTGTCAACCTTCAAGACTCCTAATTTAGGGTCGACGGTGTTGCCGTTAAATAGAAAGAACATCAAGGTTAAAATTAATAGGGGTGCGACGAATAATAAGGCTAAGGTGCGTTTGTCGCGGAACATTTGCTGGCAGATTCTTTTGATTAGCGCTAAGATCCTCATGCCTGTTTCACCCCTGCTTTCAGGAATACCTCATCAAAATCGTCTGTTTCGTATAACGCTTTTAACTCACTTGGCGAACCGCTGGTTAAAATCCGTCCATCGCGGACCATGGCGACATAATCACATTTCACAGCCTCATCCATCACGTGTGTGGTCACGATAATCGTTTTTCCTTCTTCATTTTTCAAGCGTAAAAATTCTTTCCAAATCGACAATTTTAATTCCGGGTCAATTCCCACTGTTGGTTCATCTAAAATTAATATTTGGGGGTCTTGAATTAGTGCGATAGCCAGTGATAAGCGGCGTTTCATTCCGCCTGAATATGCCGCTACGCGCTTTTTTAGGTCGCCCGTCAGATTTACTAAGGTGGCAACGTAAGTAATCCGCTTTTTCTGCACTTCCTTATTTAAGCCAAAAAGTGAGGCAAAAAACTTCAGGTTCTCCTCACCGGTTAACTCAACATAGAGTGCGTCCGATTGGGCCATATAACCGATTTCCTGCAGCAAACCAAGGTTGGGCATCTTTTGATTTAATACATGAATCGTTCCAGTATCAGCCTTTTCCATTCCGACAATCATTTTGACAAGTGTGGTTTTACCTGCCCCCGAGGGACCGATTAACCCGAATAATTGACCTTTCGGGATTGTTAAGTTAACACCATTCAAAACGGGCTTTTTACCATAGCTTTTATTGACATCTTCCACTTTAATAGTTGGATCCATCATTTACCCTCTCCTTAGGCAATCTCAGTAATGAACACTGTGTTTACCATCTCTATACCGTTATTTTATGATGGGATGACTGGAATTACAATGAACAATAATGGGCAAAGTGTTCATTTCAAGCAGAACGCGAACTTCTGATTCTTACGACATATTTTCTGGCGCTCCCTTAGGAATTTTTTGTATATTTGTCAGCCAGACGGTTAAACCTAAAATGGTAAATTTTCCAATCTACAAAAGGTGGTTTAGCCATGATTATTAGCTTGCTGAATGGTATTGAGATTCAAAATCCGGGGATTTTTAATGTGGAAGGAGCGGCGGCCATCATTTTTTATTTCACGCTGTATTCGTTTATTGGCTGGCTGCTCGAAAACAGCTATAGCTTCTTCACAAGTCGGGTATTTTTCAAACCAAATTTTTTGTGGGGGCCATTTAAACCGATGTATGGCTTTGCTCCTATTCTCTTAGTTTATTTCATACCGTCGAACACACATTGGGCGGTTATAGTCCTGCTTTGCTTTTTCATTCCAACCATCGTGGAATATGTGAGCGGCGCCTTGCTGCAGAAATTATTCAACCGAAAGTGGTGGGATTATTCCGACACCCCGATGCAGCTGCACGGCCATATTTGTTTGCCTTTTTCCCTTTGCTGGGTTGTTCTGGCTATCATTTGTTTACAATGGATCCATCCAGCCCTTACTGCTTTCTATGGAGCAATCGCGCCTTTTTGGGCGTGGATTTGGGCTGTGGCAGGGTTATACTTCCTTGCCGACCTCGCATTAGCGACACGAAGACACTCACTAAAGGACCTCGTAACTGATGAATCATCAAATCCAATTCAATAACAGCGCCACGGCACCAGTAAAAACTCCTTCGTTTCCATAAAGCTGAAGGAGTTTTCGTATTGAAAAATAGATTAAATTTCAATGAAAAAAAGAAATATCAGCAAAATAATGCTACATTGAAGTGGAGCGTTTTACGCAAAATAGTTGGAATGGGCATCTTGAGATAGACAGTAAAAAGGAGCGGTAATCTTGAAACAACGAATTTTGGTAGTAGAGGATGAAAAACAAATCGCCAAGATTTTAAAGCTTGAACTTGAATATGAAGGCTATGAGGTCGTCGTTGCGTATGACGGCAAGGCGGGATTACAATCAGCCTTGAACGAAAAACTGGATTTAATCCTTTTAGATGTCATGCTCCCTGAAATGAACGGCATTGAGGTATTAAGAAGAATTCGCAAAGTAAATACGCAGATTCCTGTTATTTTACTAACCGCCCGTAACATGACGATGGATAAGGTGGCAGGCCTCGACCAGGGGGCCAATGATTATATCACCAAGCCATTTGAAATCGAGGAATTATTGGCGAGAATTCGCGCTTGTCTTCGGCAGAATTCCATTGCTGTCAAGGCTTCACAAGCGGAGGATTCCGTATTAGCGATTAGGGACCTGACCGTCAATCTTGAGACGAGAGAAGTGATAAGGGGTGAGGCTTCGATTACGTTAACCCCGAAGGAATTTGATTTGCTCGTGTATTTGCTAACTAATAAAAATAAAATCGTCACAAGGGATAATATTCTTTTTCATGTATGGGGCTATGAATATGAAGGGGAAACAAATGTCATTGATGTGTTTATCAGACATTTACGCAAAAAAATTGAAGAAGGCTTTTCAGATCCAACGATTATTCAGACTGTTAGGGGAATCGGTTATACAGTCAGGGAGAATTAAATAAATGAAGATAACAACAAAAATCAATCTTATCACGACGACCTGGATTATTTGTGTACTAATTGCAGTCAACGCAGTGGTCTTTTTTTCTTTTATGAAAATTACCGTTAATATGGAGGATGATGAACTGCTACAAAAGGCAAGCTTGTTAATCAAGGAGCTCGACAAGGAGACCTCCGCTGCCGACAAGAAGGAGAAATTAACCCCATACCTTGCAAACCATTCCTATATTCGGGTTATCAATCCCGATTCAAAAATTGTCAATCAAGTAACCAATGATCAGCCGATGGCCGCAAAAATAAAGGCCGAATTTGCCGCAAAAAAAGGAACAGACCGGCTCACGATTAAACTAAATAATAAAGAAGAACAAATTGCGATTGTCAGGGTGCCAATCCAAAAGAATGGACAGGTTGTCGGCACACTAGAGTTTGGCAAGAAACTAGCCGGCCTGGAATTAGGAAAGGACTTATTACTGTCCATCCTTACCTTTTGTACAATCCTCGGCGCGGTCTTGTCACTGCTTGGGGGCAGATGGCTTTCCAATCTGATTATGAGACCGATCTCCAATATGATTAACACGATGGAGGATATTGAGCAAAGCGGAATCCCAAAGAAAATCGTCATTCAACATGAAACAAAGGACGAACTGCAGAAATTGGCTGTCACCTTTAATCGCATGATTGGCAGACTTGAGACAAACCTTGAAAAGCAAAGGCAGTTTATCTCCGATGCCTCTCATGAATTAAAAACTCCGCTCACAGTGATTAAAAGCTATGCAGACCTTCTGCTTAGAAGGGGAATCCAAAATGAAGCGGTTGCCCGTGATGCGATTGAATCGATTCATTCTGAAGCAACAAGGATTCAAAAAATGACAGAACGGTTTCTTGACCTTGCCGATACCGAATCGGGGAATCTTTTAGAAACGAAGAAAATCAATTTAGTCTCTTTATGTGAGAATATAAGCAAACAACTGCAAGCAGCCTATAAGCGGATGATTGATCTCCATGTTAATGAAGCCTCTATTACTGTGGTCGCGGATGAAGTAAAGCTCAAACAGGCGATTATTATCTTAATCGATAACGCCATCAAGTATAGTATGGATAAGATAGACGTTTATTTAGAGGACACAGAAAAAGGAACAAGCATTACCGTAAAAGATTATGGGATTGGTGTACCCGAGGGGGAGCTCGAAAATATCTTTGAACGGTTTTACCGGGTTGATAAAGCGAGAAGCCGGGAGACGGGCGGAACCGGGCTCGGCTTGGCGATTGCAAAAAACATCATCAAGCAGCACCAGGGGGAAATAAAAATAAGAAGTACGGAGGGCGTAGGAACAGAGGCAGAGTTGTTCTTACCAAAAAGGAAATGATCAAACTAGTAATCATAGGTTTCATTTTATTATTGATGCTTATTCTTGTTTATGCGGTATTGCCTACAGTGCTGATTCGGATTGGCAGCCTGGGCATAAGCAAACGGACGAAAACAGAAGCAATTGCGATAACATTTGATGACGGTCCCAATCCCGAATACACACCACAGCTGTTAGATCTTTTAAAAAAGAATGATGTAAAGGCGAGCTTTTTTGTGGTCGGTGCTAAGGTGAAAAAGTACCCTGAAATCATTAAACGAATGAATGAGGAGGGGCATACGATTGGTATCCATCACTATGAACATATATCAAGCTGGATTCTCTCGCCTTTTCAATTAAAAAAACAGCTCCGGATGACGGAACAGGCCATCATGGAATGCACGAATGAGAAAGTTATGTTTTACCGGCCGCCATGGGGACATTTTAATCTTTTCAGCCTGCTGGTAAGTAAACAATATAAGGTCGTCCTGTGGTCGCATATCTTCGGCGATTGGAAGGAAGCAAAAGGGAAACACGGATTAACGAAGCAATTGCAGCAAGCAACAGAACCAGGTTCGATTTTACTGCTTCATGACTGTGGGGAAACGCTTGGTGCGGACAAGTCAGCGCCCGGCTATATGCTTAAGAGCTTGGAAATCTATTTGCAGGAAAATAAGGGAAGAAAGTTTATTACATTAAAAGATATATAATGAGGCCATTATGAATGTTGATACGATTGTAAATTATATTGAAATATATGGATATGCCGTAATTTTTCTGTTTTTATTCTTCGGGATTGTCGGCATCCCTGCCCCCGAAGAATCGCTGCTGTTTTTAATCGGTGTCCTGAGTGTCCATCACAGGCTCTCATTAGAATTAGCGATGATTTCTTCGATCCTTGGTGCATTTATCGGAATGCTGACAGCTTATAGCTGCGGAAAATATGCTGGGTCCCCGTTCATCAAAAAATTTGGCAAGTATGTTGGAATTACGAGTGAACGATTGGAAAAAGTCAGCCATAAATATACAATAAATTCCCGTAAAACAATCTTGTTGGGGTTTTATCTGCCGGGTCTGCGCCAAATAAGCCCATACTTTGCCGGTATTACCAACATTCCTTTTCAGCGCTTTTTTCTCTTTTCACTAATAGGCACACTTCTCTGGGTCATTCCGTTTATTTTGGCAGGATATTTTGCGGGCAAGGTATTTAATATTAATCCCGCCTATGTCCCTTATTTAGGAATAATCTTACTCCTCATCTTTATCCTCTATGTTATTATAAAATATATGAAAAGGAAAAAAACGGAATCAAAGGATAGCACAACATAGAACAAAACCCGAAGGCTGATTTTCGGGTTTTTGTTCTGTAAAAAAACGCTGAAACTATGATTAAAAATCAATTAAAAACCTCGTTTTTCCAGTAAACAGTGATACAGTTGAGAAGGAGAAATCATCATCTCTAGGAACGATTTCTATAAGAACAGGAGATGAAGCAAATGAAAAAGATTCTGTTTTTACCACTGTTACAAATGCAGTCAGGGCATCACCAAGTCGCTGAGGCAATTATGGACTTATTAAAAAATCATACAGACGATATTATTTTTAAAAAAATTGACTTATTAAGTTATACCAATAAATCGCTAGAGAAAATGATTACGAATGGCTATTTAAAATGGATCCGCTATGCACCGGAATCCTATAATCTCGCCTATAAAAGCTTTTTTTACGTCCCGCCTGCTAAAGGTCATTCCTTTAAATGGTATCAGCCGCTGTTTATGAAAAAAATGGAGCAATTGCTGGCGGAGGAAAACCCAGATTTAATCGTTTGTACGCATGGCTTCCCTTCCAATTTACTCAGTAAGTTGAAAATGAAGGGGAAATGCGACATCCCGGTCATTAATGTGTATACTGATTTCTTTATTAATAGCATTTGGGGAAGAGAGGGAATCGATGCTCATTTTCTTCCTAGTCAGCATGTAAAGGAACACCTGCTCAAAAAATATCAAATTCCCAAACAACGGCTGTTTGTCACTGGTATTCCTGTTCATGAACGGATTACTAAGAATGACGTCAGGAATAAAACAAACAACCTGCGTCCGCAAGTTTTAATCGCCGGGGGAAATAGCGGTTTGGGCGGAATTGCTAAGCTGGCGGATGAGTTAAAACGCTCCACCCAGATAGATTATTTAGTCCTTTGCGGCAAGAATCGGAAACTATTTGAGGAAATTCGCGCATGGAATTTGGCGCATATTAAGCCATTGCCTTATCTTTCATCAAGGACCGAAATGAACAATATCTATGAAGCGGTCGATGCGATTATGACCAAACCAGGCGGTGTCACTGTGAGTGAAGCCTTGAAAAAGCGGCTGCCGATCTTTGTTCATTCGATGCTTCCCGGTCAAGAGGAAATTAATCTACACCATTTAAAGGACAAAGAGCTTGCCTTTGAACTTGAACAGAAATTGCCATTGGAAAATCAATTGCTCGCTGTTTTGCAGGATGCCGGCAAAATGAAGCGCTGGGAGCAGGCCGTCAATTCCTATCAGCAGGGGATTGAGCTCAATAATCCGGAATCAATGGTTGATGCCATCAAAGTCATTCTCGACCAAGAGACAAGCCGTATTCAAGCAACATTTAGCAGCCAGCAAAAAGTCCTTCAAAGAGCAGGAGCTTAAGAGAATTTCAAATAGCAGAATGAAGAAGAAGAGCCAAGGTACGGTTCTTCTTTTTTTTATTTGGCTCAGTTATTATTCATTGTTGATTTTCGTGTAGGTATGAGCATTCATAAGCGGAGATATTCCGATTAACTGCTCTAAATTAGGCAAAATCCAACGATTTGGATAATATAAACGGAAAAACTCCCTTTATTATTAAGGAAATATGGGTATTTCCCAATTTAAAAGGAATTTTTCCGTTTATTTTTCAAACACAGTGCAATCAACATTCAGTTATAACAGAGCCTTTTATTTAAATCACTTATCGAAAGGATTTTCACTCAAAAATTTGTTTTATGCCTCGTACTACCACTATTCGGCATGAAATTTTTGTGAATCGGTATAGTCCGTGTGCGAGTAAATAAAATAGGGAACAATAAATAAGAGGGATTGAGAAGTATGAAATATTCTGAGCATGAAGGAGGGGTGCCTTATTTATAAAAAACAAGAGCGAATGTTAATCTGGCTGTCCTTTATTGTTGCTTTTATTATCGGCTTATCAATTATTGGCCGGCTTTTCTGAATGAAGCCATAAGAATATAAGAAAGGTGGTCGTCTCGTTTAATGGGAAATGAAGATGCACTATTTTTTAGCCGAGTCTTAACAGAGTTAACCTTATCCTTCCATATTATTTACGCAACCATCGGCGTGGGCATCCCGCTGATGATTATGATTGCCCAATGGGTTGGGATTAAGAAAAATGACGAACATTATATTTTACTAGCGCGCAGGTGGACGCGGGGCTTTGTCATTACCGTGGCAGTCGGAGTGGTAACCGGGACCGCAATTGGTCTGCAGCTCTCGCTTCTATGGCCAAATTTCATGGAGCTGGCAGGAAATACAATTGCCCTGCCGTTATTTATGGAAACGTTCGCCTTCTTTTTTGAAGCGATTTTTCTAGGCATCTACCTATATACTTGGGATCGATTTGAGAATCAGAAAAAGCATTTGCTGCTCTTAATTCCGGTTGCGCTGGGTGCCTCGTTTTCTGCCGTGTTTATCACGATTGTGAATGCGTTCATGAACGCACCGCAAGGCTTTGACTTGGTTAACGGGCAGCTGGTGAATGTAAGTCCGCTGCTGGCGATGTTTAACCCGGCGATGCCGTCCAAGGTGGCCCATGTCGTGGTCACAGCCTATATGACATCGGCGTTTGTTCTCGCTTCGATCGGCGCTTATCGGCTGTTGAAGGGCTCTAATCATGTGTATCACAAGAAGGCACTATTTTTAACAATGAAGCTCGGGCTGATTTTTTCGATTGCCACCGCGGTCCTCGGCGATTTTTCCGGCAAGTATTTAGCGAAATATCAGCCGGAAAAATTAGCAGCAGCGGAGTGGCATTTTGAAACAGAAAAGGGGGCGCCGCTGATTTTGTACGGTGTCCTTGCAAACGGTGAAGTGAAATATGCCCTGAAAATTCCTTTTGGTCTCAGCATCCTTGCCCATAGCAATCCAAATGCTGAAGTGATTGGGTTAGACCAATTTAAGGAGGCCGACACGCCGCCGATCTATATCCATTATATGTTCGATTTAATGGTGACAATCGGAATGTGGATGGTTCTTCTATCGTTAGTGTATGTTGTCGGAACATGGCGTAAATGGCAGTTTATTTTTTCAAAATGGTTTAGATGGCTGCTGGTGCTCGGCGGTCCTTTATCAATTATCGCGATCGAAGCGGGCTGGTGGCTCGATGAAGTCGGGCGCCAGCCGTGGGTATTGCGCGGAATTATGCGGACAAAGGATGCAGCAACCGCAAGCGGTCATGTCGATACGATGCTCTGGCTGTTTGCTGGTCTTTATCTCATCCTAGGGATTGGCAGTGTTTTCATATTATGGCGGATGTTCCGCCGGAATCCGGTGGAACAGGAATTGGCTGACCGGGCTGGAGAGAAAGCGGGTGTTGCGAAATGACGCTGGAGATTCTAGGTATTACGGTATTGGGCGTGTTTCTTTTCGGATATATTATCGTTGCATCGATTGATTTCGGAGCGGGATTCTTTAACGCCTTCAGTACAGTGACAGGTAAAGAGCATATTTTGACGAAGGTGATTCAACGTTATTTATCACCGGTCTGGGAAGTGACGAATGTATTTCTAGTGTTTTTCTTTGTCGGGATTGTTGGTTTTTTTCCGAAAACAGCCTATTATTATGGCTCAACCTTGCTTGTCCCCGCGAGCATTGCCATCATCTTGCTGGCCATCCGCGGCGCCTATTATGCATTTACCACATACGGGGGACTGAAGCATAAACGCTACACGATTTTGTACGGATTGACGGGATTATTTATCCCGGCTTCCTTATCGATTGTTTTGACGATTTCTGAGGGCGGCTTTGTCACTATGATGGATTCGGGACCTGTCCTCGATTATTGGACACTGTTTACGAGCCCATTATCTTGGAGTATTGTCGTTCTAAGTTTGACTTCCGTCTTATATATTTCCGCGGTGTTTTTAACGTGGTATGCGCAAAAGGCGAAAGACCGGGCTGCCGTAAGCCTGCTAAGGAAATATGCACTCGTTTGGGCGGTACCGGCAATCATCACGGCTGCCGGCATTATTGTAGAAATGAAGGGACATAATCCGGAACATTATCAACGCTTAGTCGATGTCTGGTGGCTGTTTGCGCTATCGGTGGTTTTCTTTGCGGGGACGGTGTTCTTACTTTGGAAGCGGCTTGCCTACGGTTTCGCCTTTTGGCTATTGATTGGGCAATTTACGTCCGCCTTCTTGGCCTATGGAATTTCTCATTACCCATATTTAATGTATCCGTATTTGACGATTTATGACAGCTTCACGAATAAAGCGATGGCTACGGCGCTCGTCATTGCGTTTATCGCCGGACTTTGCTTGCTTTTGCCGTCACTGTATCTGTTGCTCAGGCTGTTCCTGTTTAACAAAGCCTATGTACAAGGTGATCGAAATGATCATGCTTAGGAGGGAGGAGACTAACGGTGTTGGAAAAATTCCTGATCTTTTATGCGCCATTTCTTGTGCTGATCGCATCCATCCTGGTTGGGTTCTGGAGTGCTCTAAAGGATAACGCAGTGAACAAATAACATACATGCATTAATGAAGAGTCGCATCGATTAACGGATTCCGTTACCTATAAAAAATGAGTGCCAAATTTTATATGAATTTGGCACTCATTTTTCCTTCTTATCAATCCTCTTAAACTTCTTTTTTTGTTAGGCTGTGTTAAAAGTGAATGTTGATTTCCGTTCCAGGCGCTTCGCTTTCCGCGGGGCGGGCGGTGAGCCTCCTCGGCGCTAAAGCGCCTGCG
>NZ_JBHVSI010000016.1:0-152541 GCF_042885335.1 Neobacillus sp. NPDC058068
TCACACCCGTTCCCATACCGAACACGGAAGTTAAGCTTCTCAGCGCCGATGGTAGTTGGGGCATGCGCCCCTGTGAGAGTAGGACGTTGCCAGGCTAAGCCCCTTTTGGGGCTATTGTTTTGTCGAAAATTACTATGGCCCCTTGGTCAAGCGGTTAAGACACCGCCCTTTCACGGCGGTAACACGGGTTCGAATCCCGTAGGGGTCACCATATGGAGGATTAGCTCAGCTGGGAGAGCATCTGCCTTACAAGCAGAGGGTCGGCGGTTCGATCCCGTCATCCTCCACCATAATTTTATTTAACATCCTATTTCAAACTACATGCCGGGGTAGCTCAATTGGTAGAGCAACTGACTTGTAATCAGTAGGTTGGGGGTTCAAGTCCTCTCGCCGGCACCATTTTTTTCGAGCCATTAGCTCAGTTGGTAGAGCATCTGACTTTTAATCAGAGGGTCGAAGGTTCGAGTCCTTCATGGCTCACCATTTTCATATTGCGGGTGTGGCGGAATTGGCAGACGCACCAGACTTAGGATCTGGCGCCGCGAGGCGTGGGGGTTCGACTCCCTTCACCCGCACCATTTTTAAATGCGGAAGTAGTTCAGTGGTAGAACACCACCTTGCCAAGGTGGGGGTCGCGGGTTCGAATCCCGTCTTCCGCTCCAATATTGCCGGGGTGGCGGAACTGGCAGACGCACAGGACTTAAAATCCTGCGGTAGGTGACTACCGTACCGGTTCGATTCCGGTCCTCGGCACCATTTTTCAAACGAATGCGCCCGTAGCTCAATTGGATAGAGCGTCTGACTACGGATCAGAAGGTTATGGGTTCGACTCCTTTCGGGCGCGCCATTATTTTACGGGAAGTAGCTCAGCTTGGTAGAGCACTTGGTTTGGGACCAAGGGGTCGCAGGTTCGAATCCTGTCTTCCCGACCAGTCGAAAATTACATTATTAACACGGGGCCTTAGCTCAGCTGGGAGAGCGCCTGCTTTGCACGCAGGAGGTCAGCGGTTCGATCCCGCTAGGCTCCATTTTATTTGGAGGAATACCCAAGTTTGGCTGAAGGGATCGGTCTTGAAAACCGACAGGCGGGTCATACCGCGCGGGGGTTCGAATCCCTCTTCCTCCTCCATATATTATTTATTATTTACTTTCTATTATCGCGGGGTGGAGCAGTCTGGTAGCTCGTCGGGCTCATAACCCGAAGGTCGCAGGTTCAAATCCTGTCCCCGCAATATGGTCCGGTAGTTCAGTTGGTTAGAATGCCTGCCTGTCACGCAGGAGGTCGCGGGTTCGAGTCCCGTCCGGACCGCCATTTTTTTTATCCCGGTAGATTAAATGCCGTTGATAATGGCTCAGTAGCTCAGTCGGTAGAGCAAAGGACTGAAAATCCTTGTGTCGGCGGTTCGATTCCGTCCTGAGCCATCTTTACATGAAATATCCTTTTATGGAGGGGTAGCGAAGTGGCTAAACGCGGCGGACTGTAAATCCGCTCCCTCAGGGTTCGGCGGTTCGAATCCGTCCCCCTCCACCATTATGGCGATTGTGGCGAAGTGGTTAACGCATCGGATTGTGGTTCCGACATTCGTGGGTTCGATTCCCATCAGTCGCCCCATTAATTTTTAATGTGGCAGCATAGCCAAGTGGTAAGGCAGAGGTCTGCAAAACCTTTATCCCCGGTTCAAATCCGGGTGTTGCCTCCAAATTTAAGCACGCGGGTGTAGTTTAGTGGTAAAACCTCAGCCTTCCAAGCTGATGATGTGAGTTCGATTCTCATCACCCGCTCCAATCATTATCTTTGGGCCTATAGCTCAGCTGGTTAGAGCGCACGCCTGATAAGCGTGAGGTCGATGGTTCGAGTCCATTTAGGCCCATTATCATAAAATCATATTTTTATTATTCCGCAGTAGCTCAGTGGTAGAGCTATCGGCTGTTAACCGATCGGTCGTAGGTTCGAGTCCTACCTGCGGAGTCATTTTTTAAAACGTAGTAGTAGAGATCAGAGTATCTCTACTTTTTTTGTCGTCTAGGAAACAATCGATCGATTTAGTTAACTAACATGCAGGTATTTCAAAGTAGTTTGTTGTATTTAAACGTAAAGAATAAATAAAGAAAATTAGTACTCTATGAGGAGGAAAAAATGAACTTGGATTACGATGAAAGTTTTAATATAAAAATTGCTACCAATGAAGATAGTAGTAAAATAATAAAAATGTTAAAACAGATAGCTTTATGGATGAAAGATAATGAAATAAACAAATGGAAGTTTCTATTAGATGGCGGTGAAGATGCAGAAATTGAACAAGCGGTATCTAATCAAGAAACGTATATTGTTTTGAAAGATAACGATATTGTTGCTACATTTACACTTTTATCAAAACAAAGTGAATGGGATAGGCATATTTGGGGAGAAGATATTTCCTCTACATCGTTTTATTTACATAGACTTGCCATTATTCCTCCATATATGAAGAAAGGTATGGGTAGAAGTATTTTGGCTCTGATACAAAACAATATTAGTGATAAAGAGTATCTTCAGTTAGATTGTGTTGCGGATAATATAAAATTAAATAACTTTTATAAGAATAATGAATTTGAACTTGTTGGTTTAACAGATGGACATAGTAAATATCAAAAAAATATGAAAAAGAATTGAAAATTCTCCCCAATACAATTGAAGGATAAATTCCCTTACATTTTCTGTGGTGAAGCCCTGCTTTAAAAAGTCAAAATATATAGAAAATACTTTACGAATTTATTCTAAAAATAAATAGTAGAAATATATGATATATGAAGGAACTATTAAAGGGGGGAAAACGATTGAAAAAGTTTTTAAGCGCAATCCCATTATCATTCCAGCATTTGTTTGCGATGTTTGGTGCAACAATTTTGGTTCCGGCACTAACTGGCCTTGATCCAGGAAGTGCACTTATTGCCAGTGGTTTAGGAACCTTGGTTTTCCATCTTATTACACGCGGAAAGGTTCCCACGTATCTAGGTTCATCTTTCGCCTTTATTGCTCCGCTTGCATTGTATGTGGGGGAGTTACATTCACCGGGTCAAGCCGTTGCAGGTCTTATCAGCGTTTCCATTGTTTATGCCATTGTATCTATGATCATTTCCTTTGTCGGTTTTGAAAAAGTCCGTAAGGTAATTCCTGCAGTTGTCGTCGGACCTGTTGTAAGTATTATCGGTCTTTCGCTGGCAACCACGGCGGTGACCAGCATGGCTTCGACCAATTGGGATGTCGCTATCGTCAGCCTTCTGGCAGCAGTCATCGCAACGCTTGCAGGCACAAAGGTAATCCGGCTCTTTCCGCTCCTCATCGGTCTTGCAGTAGGGTATGCATATGCCGCGGTGCGTGGATTTGTTGATTTTCATACCATTGCAGCTGCACCGACTTTTGCTCTTCCGCATGTTGTCATGCCGGAATTCACCTGGGTCGTAATCCTCGGAATGGCGCCGATAGCCCTGGTTACCATCATCGAAGACCTTGGACATATGTTTGTGCTAAATGAGATTACAGGAAAAGATGTGACAAAGAATCCGGGTTTTTCAAGCATCCTATGGGGGAATGGCATTGCAACATTAATCTCGGGCTTCATCGGCGGACCTGCACAAACAACTTACGCGGAAAACCTCGGGGTTCTAGCCATCACACGCCAGTTTTCCAGTAGGATCATTCAAGGCGCTGCTGTTATTGCGATTCTTCTTGGCTTGTTCGCTAAAGTCGGAGCTGTTATTCAATCCATTCCGGTTGCAGTGATGGGCGGCATCTGTATCCTGTTGTTTGGTATGATTGCTGCAATGGGAATCCGTCACCTCATTGAGGAAAAAGTGAGTCTGGCTAATATGAAAAATTTGGTCATCGTCGCGATTATCTTCATCATCGGAGTTGGATATGCTCATAACGGTATCGCCTACGCTACCATTGCCGGATTGCTCATCTATTGGCTCATACCCGATTTTACTATAAAGAATGAACGTTAAAATGAAAAAGCCATTCCCAACATTTGCAGCGGAATGGCTTTTTCAATGCAGGTTAGCAGGAGATCTGCCCCCTACTATTTAACCAAGAACATTCATTTTTATTGATATTCTTTGTGTGGTGGTAGATGATAGGTCTTTCCCATGACCAATATTTTGCTGCCATAATCGAAAACAAGGTCTTGACTATAGTCGCCTTGGAGATACAGTGTTACTTCCGCATTGTACGAAGTAGCAGTGTAAACTACATGTTCATTTGTCAATTCACGCTTCCAGTTTTCATCAAAACATGCTGATAATACATCACTACATGACGTGTTATCAAAGCTAATCGTTTTAATAATCATCCATCTCCTTTTGGGGATTTTTATCATTCTATAGATGTTACAGAAACCTTCTTTATAGTTAATCCATATTTTTACCTCCCTACCATCTATCCCTGTTGTGGATTTGTACTGTATTTATATGTGTCAAGGGTAGGACATGCTTTAGGTTTGTACCCGTTTTTCAAAAAAATCAGAAAAGCAAATTGAAGATTTCGAGCATGAAGGAAAATACGACATTTAGGAGGGGAATGGGGGTGTGTAGATAGGGTGTATTGAATGGTAAAAAATTTAATGGGACGAGTGGACAGGCTCCTTCTCCCAGTTATTATTTAGAACGACTGTCTCCTCGTACATTCTTGATATACGATAAAACCACTAATGGGTGTCTTAATGTTTATTGAATGAAAGATTACTGCCAGTTAGCGAGACTTATGTGCAAAATTACTTGTGGGATTGGATTGCTGGATTTGTTGAATCACATTTTGTGCCAAGTCCGTCGTAAAAGAATCTTTTGAATTACTCTAATTTGGGTTTCCGTGGGGGCGATTTTTTACGCTTGTTCGGGCTCAGCGATTCCCTCAGAGTGCCCGAACCATGAGTTTTTTCACTTCCATGGGCACTGTGAACCTTTCAGAGTGCCCGAACCATGAGTTTTTTCACTTCCATGGGCACTGTGAACCTTTCAGAGTGTCCGTACCATGAGTTTTTTTGCTTCCATGGGCACTGTGAACCTTTTAGAGTGCCTTAACCATGAGTTTTTTTGCTTCCATGGGCACTGTGAACCTTTTAGAGTACCCGTACCATGAGTTTTTTCGCATCCATGGGCACTGTGAACCTTTCAGAGTGCCCGAACCATGCGTTTTTTTCGCTTCACGGGCACTGTGAAGAGGTCTACGTAGGTCTTTCCGCTGAAAATATGTCAAAAAGTCGAAGTAGAATCCATTTACGTCGTCCTTCCTCCGCTTACGACATAATTTAACTCACTTATTACCTATTTTTTAAAACTTACGACATTTCCTGGCTATTATTTGGAAAGCAATTTTTTCATGGATTGGGACGAGGAAAGGCTTATATATCAAGGATTCCTACTGTTTTAATTAAACGTTTGTTTGATAGGGAAAATAGAAGAAGATGGTCGTGGACATGATGTGACAGATGATTTGGAGTGAGGTTGCGCATTGCCATCTCAAAATATTGGACGCACAAACTCTCATTACCCGTCTTTGTTTCTTGTATAATAATGTTTAGGTAAAAAAGAGGAAAGAAGGGGAGTGAAGAATTGAAACCGAAAAGAATTACACTTATCATTCCAATCATGATTATCGTTATGGCTGTAGCACTTTGGATGCTTAATAAGGACTTTTCAGAAATACAATTAGGAATTAGACTAATCATTGCACTAGGAGCTGCACTATTTTCAGGAGCAATCTCCTATTTTCTTTTTCCAAATAATGAAGGAAGGAAACGGTCTTGATTGCATGGAGGTAGTTTCCCTAAGTGTAAGGCTAGTAACAGCAAGATATTTTGAATTGCCCGCTATCTTTAAATAATTCAAAGATAGCGGGCAATTCTTTTTTTTATCGGTTCTTTATAATTTATACTAACGGTTTTTTTGATACGGTTCACCTCAACGGTTTAAAGATACTAAAAAAGTACTTTAACCGTTTTTTTCAATTAAAGCCAATGAAATTTATAAAAACGCCCTTTCAATATACCAGACCACTCCAAAAAGGGTAATTGTGGTCGAAATGGCAGGGATTGTCCATTTGACTCTGCGAATATATTGAATAACCGGATATATGAATAACACGATCAATACTTGACCGATTTCAATACCCAAATTAAACGTCAATAGAGAAGAAGCAAACTGCCCTCTGTCCATCCTCATTTCTGATAATATATCGGCGAACCCGAATCCATGAATCAACCCGAATCCGAATGCTAACCATACATTGTGTTTCGTGTTCCGTTTTAAAAGGTTGTTAAGGGCAACATAAACGATACTCAGCGCAATGGCAGACTCAATGAACCTTCCAGGCAGCGTTACGATATGCAAACCGGCTAGAATTAAAGTCACCGTATGGGCTGCAGCAAATGCTGTAACAACCTTAAGAATCTGTTTGATTGAGGTAGCTCCTATTAGTAGAGCAGTCAAAAACAAAATATGGTCATAACCGGTAATCAGATGTTCCATTCCGAGCAATAAAAATTGCTTTATGGTATGAAAATAACTCAATTCGCCCAGGTGGGTTTCCCGCGAATCATAGGTCAACACTGAATTTTGTTTCTTTCCGTTAAGGTCTAGCGTGACATAATTCGTGTGCCATTGGTCTAAATCATCAAAAAACAGGTTATAGGATAATATGAATTGCTCAGGTTTTTGTTTTATCGGATACTCCAGTACTGCTTCAACGTAAGGCGTTTTGTTCACTTTCGTTGCTTGAAGCCGGGTTAGAGTTCCATCTAACGGTAAACCGTCGGCATGGAGTTTGATATTGGAGAGTAGATAGGATTCCACATCTGTTTTTGAATCCTCCAGAAATCGGTTAATGACTTCCGGTGAATGATTGCTGATTTCGGGATCATTCGGGGTGATTACGATCCTCAATTGGTCCATATTCATTCGCAATACATATGTAATAGTGCCATTTTTTTCTGTGATGTCGGAATAAGCTTCACTGTCGTCGGCATGGGCAAACGTAACAGGGACAGTGAAGCCGAATATCGCAAATAATGCAACGATCATCATGACCCATTTTTTATTCATCTTGTTTTTCCTCCAGATTTCAACTTTTTCAGATGAAAGAAATCATTTACATAAATATCCCACTGACCATAAAAGCCAGCGGGATGAAAACTTTGCGATTGTCCAGCTCCAGCGACTAGGGGCTCGAGGTCACAGGCTTGTCTTGTGTCGTGTCTACTTCGTGGGCATTAAGGAAGACTAATCTCTGTCTTCATACGCTTGCCAGTCGCTAAGTCTTCCTATATCGCCCCTAACCAAGGCGCTTACGCTTTTTCTTATTGTGCAGACCAGTATAAAATGAGTTCTTGTGCATTATCTGCAAGAACATCCTTGGCAGACTGGGTTATATTTTTCTGCATGGCTTTGTTATTCAAATGTTCTAGGAAATCCTGCATGAATTTCACTGCTTGTTTCTTGGAGCCTTTATTTAAATGGTGTTCCGCTTGTTTCAAGGTGTTTGTCAATTGATTGAAGAGTGGTGTGTTCAAATCCCCATTTGAGCTATACTCTTCTACTAATCCCTGCAGCATTGGCAGACTGGTTTTTACCATCGACCAAGTATCTACTTTTTCCATCGTGTCCGTTCTATAGGTATCAACCGAAACACTATGTTTGTCTACATTGACTGTAGAGAAGGTTGGAACTTTAAGCTGGCTTCTAACCTCGGAATATACCTCCGGAGTCGGCTTTAATTCGTAATATTTACTTCCACTTGCTGAGTTTGCTGTGATATACATCGATCCTGTTGGATTAACGACCCTTCCTTTGCTGTCAATCAGCTGATTTCTTTGAGGGATATCCCCTTTCATGACATAGGTTCTTACATAGGAGTGGTCATGACCCATAAAGATGACGTCAACATTCAGCTCATCAAATGTTGGAAAAAGAGCAGCTCTTAAGTTTGTAATTAAAGCCTCCGTAGAGTGAGGTCCAGCTCCATAAATGTCGTGGTGGAACGTGACAAATTTAAATTTAGCATTTGGAACTTTAGCAGCCGTTTCTTTCATGAATTGTACGTGTCCGGCACCGTCCGTATTATTCGTGTTCAAGACCATGAATAAAGCATCGCCGTAGGTATAATAATAGTCACCGCTTGCACTTGTTACGCCGTATTTCGTAGATTCATTAGGCTGATTGAAATGATATTTGTAATTCACACTCGTATCGTGATTTCCGACAGCCGATGCTACAGGCAAGCTTCTGAGTACATCTGGGCTCATGAAAGCGTCATAATGCGCTTCGTTTGTTGCCGTTTCAACCTGATCGCCTGCTGACATAATATAGCTTAGGTTAGGGAACTTAACCATCGCTTTATTCAGCGTATCTTTCCAGCCAGCCTCGTCTTTAGGCACGCTGCCTGATGCCCCTATTTGGGGATCGCCTACAAACATGATACTGAATTGATCTGTCCGTTGAGTTGCGTAGTTGTAGACAGGGCTCCAGTTCTCACTTTTGCCGTCTCCTACCCGGTATACATATTGAGTGGAAGGTTCCAGGTCGGTAATCGTAACTTTGTTGGAATAATAAGCTGTTGTTCCGACTTTTGCTGCTGGAGACGCCGCTCCTGTAAATGTTATCGCTTTATCAACTGGGAATGCATTGCCTGTCATATCTGACTTTTTCGCAATCTGGACGATGCTCTTTTCTGGATTCACAGTGGAATACCACGTGAAACGCAGTTCACTCTCATCACTGCCGGGATTGAGTGCGATGTCTTTAGAAAAGTATGTAAGTTCTTCTGCTTTGGCAATGCTCATTGGATTTAAATTGCTTTTACCTGTAAAACTTGTTGTTAATAACGGTAATGCTAGGAGTACCGACGAAGCTGCTAGAGTAATTTTTGTAGACTTTTTCAATTTTAAAACATTAAACATGCGAACTATTCCTCCTAAAATATTATTCTCTCACCCGCGAGTTTGGTTCTTTGAGAGTACAGCTATATCTTAAGAGATTTTTGTTAATGGAATATATGGCTTCGATTAACTTTTTGTAAATTCTTATTTTTACGAAAAGTAGAAACTTTGTTAACAATACATTTACATTCATCTGGTATGTTGTAGGAGAATAGAATATTTTTAAAATGGCATGGAGGTTTCATATGTTCACATCTAAGAAAGTAAGAACAGCTCTTTTCACAGTTGTACTATTGCTTATCACAATATCGATGTATTTTTTTTATCAGAGTCCTGAAAAGGCATATAATGAGCACGGCGGCACTTCTTATGCAAGTTATGAAAAGGCAAAAGTATTACGGGTCGTCAGCGAAGAATTAGCAAATGACCCGGAAAACGGTGGATTGTATCACGGGACTCAGCAGCTGGAGGTTAAAATTCTTTCCGGGGAACATAAAGGGGAGGTCCACACCATAACCAACTATTTGAGTCCTTACATAAACGTTCTTACAAAAAAAGGGCAGACCATTGTGGTGAATGTTGACTCTGCCGATCACAAAAATTATTTCGTAACGGTATACAGTCATTATCGAGCTCCCCTCATGGGTTCTATGATTCTATTATTTTTCGGGATTCTGTGGGCGGTCGGCGGGAAAAAAGGATTGAAGTCGGTGGCTGGTATTGTCTTTACCTTTGCTAGTATATTTTATTTATTTATTCCGATGCTGTATAGAGGATATTCGCCAATTTTTGCTACTGTGGTGGTCGGAGTCCTGACTACTTGTATCACCTTGCTTTTATTAAACGGTTGGAGTTCAAAATCTTTAGCGGCCATCCTAGGTACAACAGCCGGGGTCGTCATAACCGGAGCTATTGCCTACATTTTCGGTGAATTGTTGCAAATTTCTGGGTTTAATACGAAAGAAGTTGAAGTTTTGATTATTGTTTCCCAGCAAACCGGCATGCAGCTTAAAGGGATCTTGTTCGCGGGGATTATGCTTGCTTCTCTTGGTGCCATCATTGATGTAGGCATTTCCATTGCCTCTTCCGTTTATGAAGTTTATATGGCAAATCCAAAACTTAGCAAGAAGGAACTATTTTTATCTGGCATCAATGTTGGTCGGGATATGATGGGAACGATGGCAAATACCCTGCTTCTTGCCTTTACCGGTACTACACTCTCTTCGTTGATGATTCTGTATTCAATGAAAGTGCCTTTTACCCAATTGACTAACATGAATATGGTGACTATCGAAGTGATTCAAGCGATAACCGGATGCATTGGAGTCGTCTTGACCGTACCAATTGTAGCTTTCATTTCATCCAGAATGATGCCAAGTTTTGAAAGAGTAGTAAACGACAATATTGAGACTGACAAGAACGTAAAAGAAGTGAAGATGAGTGTATGATTGAACATGCGAGCAGATGATACCAAATAAGGCTTCTACACTGTATTCTTCAAAATAATTAAACATTCTTATTTGATTAAAAACAGCGGCAATACTCTTATTGCTTCTGTTTTTATTTCTTTTTTTAATGAACAACTAATTTTAGGGTCAGACCCCCACTCAACTCAGAACCGCAGAAAGAAAACTACGCAAATTTGTTGAAGGATCATTCGCTTTAACTGCTTCAGATCGTGCCTATATCAAGTGAACTAATTAAGGATTGTTAAAGAATAGTAGGAGGTTATCTCATCCACGAACCAAATATAATTTCCTCATCATTGGAATTATACTTCTCATTGAGAGCATCGTGAAAATGTACGCAAAATTTATGGTCTAAAATTCCATAAAAATAGGAAATGGATTTCTGATTTTGCTTTTGAACTTCGGATAAAAAAGCGGTTTTGAAAATGTATTTAAGAATGGATTGTGAAGAAATTAAATTTTCTAAATAGTATTGACAATTAATCTTTCTCACATATATAATGTGTTTGTATTTGTATACAATAGAAGAGAGGGGTAGAAATAACCTAATGAAGATTATTTCTGAAATTCAAAGACCAGATCCACAAGTTATCAAAGAATTGGAAGCGGTTTCTCCGAGTGATTATGGACACAGTCTCAATTTTCAATTAATCAGTACAAGAAAAATTAAGCCCTTATTTCCAATTGACAATACCTTTGCAGGTCCTGCAGTCACCGTAAGGATTCCTCCCAATGATGGTTTATTAGTCAATAAGGCACTAGATTTTGTGAAACCTGGCGATGTGGTTGTTATTGATATGAACGAAGAAGAACGTTTTGCTTGTTGGGGAGAAATCACAACTAAACTGGCTATGGAAAAAGGTGCGATTGCTTGTATCATTAACGGACCGGTTACAGATACCAGGATGATTATTGATCTCCAATTTAAGGTTTTTTCTTACGCTGTTTCCCCTTTAACGACCAAAGTTTACAGTCTTGATGGCGATGTAAATGTGCCAGTATCCATTTCCGGTTGTGTTATTAACCCCGGCGATATTATTGTCGGAAGCAACGATGGCTTGTTAGTGGTCCCAAAAGAGGATGCATTAACCTATCTTGAAATTGGTAAAAAGGAACAGGAAGCCGATGAAAAACGCCGCCAAGATTTAGAACAGTTAGGTGCTGAGAATTACCTTCGACGCTTCGACCCATTATGGGATCAGCTGGTAGAAAAGAGCAAGAACGACAAATGATATGAATGACTAATAAAATGATTACCTATTTTTTGGCTGCTTTTCTACATTTATTTTAAAAAAGGAGAGGGTACGGTGGGAAGAATGGAAGCTGAAAAACAAATAGAAATGGTACAGGTAAAGGAAAAGAAAATCGGGTTACGTTGGGGACTTGCCTTTCTATTTTTTATCATTGGTTTCATCGCTTACATGGACCGATCAAATATTTCTATCGTTGCTGTACCAATGATGGAAGATTTAGGTTTGAATAAAGTGCAATTTGGACTGCTCTCTTCACTTTTTTACTTAGGGTATTGTTTTGCGCAAATTCCTGGCGGTATGCTGGCTGAAAGGTTTGGAGCAAGGAAGATCGTGACCATCGCAGTTGCATGGTGGTCTATCTTTACTGCTTTAACCGCTGCAAGTGCCAATTATGTGGTCATGTGTATCATAAGATTTTTATTTGGAGCTGGTGAGGGTCCGATGTATCCGGGGAACGCTGTTTTCAACTCTCACTGGTTTCAAAAGCATGAAAAAGGACGTGCGTCGAGTGCTTTGTTAGCTGGTTCCTTCTTGGGTCCGGTTATTGCACCAGGGATTTCAGTAGCCATTTTGGCAGCGTTTGGTTGGCAAGGGGTATTTTATGCTTTTGGTCTTTTGGGCATCGTGGTTGCAATGGCTTGGTATTTCTTCGGACGAGATAAGCCAGAACAGCATCCGTGGATTTCTGAAACAGAAAAAAGGCTAATTATTGAAAATCGCAGTTTTTCCGGTCTTCAAAAAAAATCAGCCCCTTGGAAGCAGTATTTGAAAAACTACCGATTTTGGTTGGTAGGGATTCAATATCTAGTTGTAATCTACATGAACACATTCTTTTTAACATGGCTGCCTACTTATTTGATGGAGGCAAGGAACTTTTCTCTAAAAGAAATGGGATTTGCTGCAAGTTTCCCTTGGTTGGCTATCTGTCTCTCTGTTCTAATCGGAGGTGCTGTTTCAGATAAAATCCTTCAAAAAACAAACTCGCGGATCATCGCTCGTGGGGGTATGGCCATATTCGGTTTTGTCGTTTTCATGGTAGGCTTGTATCTCTCTGCTTACTCTGTTAGTCCTACATCAAACGTTGTTTGGTTGACAATAACGCTTGGTGCACTAGGGTTACCTATTGTTGCTTCTTGGGCGATTGCGAACGATTTAGGTCAAGAATTCTCAGGTTCCGTCAGTGGCTGGATGAATACGTGGGGAGCCATTGGAGGGATCACATCTCCAATTATCTGCGGTTGGTTTGCACAAGAAATGGGTTGGAACACCACTCTATTAATCAACATTATCCCTGTCATTATTGCAGCTTTGATATGGTTCTTTATTAAGCCTGATCGTCCTTTAGTTCCAGTGGAAAATAAATAGGAAATGATGAATGAGTGTAAAACTAAAAAAGGTGAGATCACATGGAAAATTTGATCAATAAAAGAGTTACGACTATTCAGGTTCCTAGTATTAGGAAATTTTCCAATATGGTTGCTGATTATCCTGATGCGATTAATCTTACCCTTGGTCAGCCTGATTTTCGTACTCCCGAGCATATAAAAGAGGCTGGTATTTCAGCCATAAGACAGAATCAAACGGCCTATACGCATAATGCGGGGTTACTTAGCCTTAGACAAGCGGCTAGTGACTTTGTGAATCTTAAATACGGTTTATCTTATGATGCCGAAAAGGAGATCATTGTCACCAACGGAGCGACAGAAGCCATTGATACAGCATTTCGCACGATTTTGCGTGAGGGAGACGAAGTCCTTCTCCCAGCTCCTATTTATCCAGGGTACGAACCGCTTATCAGATTGTGTGGGGCAGTTCCCGTATATATTGATGTGACTCAAAATCAATTCAAGGTCAATGCCGAATTAATTGAAAGTAAAATAACCCAAAAAACTCGCTGCCTTGTCCTTTGCTCTCCATCTAATCCGTTAGGAAGCGTGTTAGATCTAGAAGAGATGATTGAAATTGCAAGACTTCTGAGGGAAAAGAATATTTTCGTAGTTTCGGATGAAATATATAGTGAACTGACTTTTGATAAAAAACATTATTCGATTGCCTCTTTTCCAGGAATGAGGGAAAAAACGATCGTTATTAATGGTCTTGCTAAGTCACATTCTATGACAGGGTGGAGAATTGGATTTACCTTTGCGCCGGCCTATTTATCTGAAGAGATGTTGAAGGTGCATCTTTATAATTCAGTCTGTGCTAGCACGGTAAGCCAGCATGCAGCCGTTGAGGCTCTCACACATGGAATCAATGATGCGCATCAAATGGTCGTCGAATATAGGAAAAGAAGAGATTATGTTTGCGAACGATTAACGAATATGGGATTTGAAGTTGTGAAACCAGAGGGTGCCTTTTATGTTTTCCCTTCGATAAAAAGTACCAACATGAATTCATTCGATTTTGCGATGAACCTTTTACAAGAAGCAAGAGTGGCGGTGGTGCCTGGCACTGGGTTTTCTGAATATGGAGAAGGTTTCATACGGATTTCATATGCTGCTTCCATGGAAATGCTCAAAACAGCTTTAGATCGAATCGAACTTTTTATGGATTCCATTAAGAACAAAAGGGCAGTGGGGAAACCTTAATAAGATGGTGACCCCAACTAGAAAGGATCTTGTTACAGTTTCACTCTAATTGTTCAATAAATTTAATGGGAATTTATTTTGTAGATATTTACAATCTTAACATCATGTTATAATCAAAGTATATTGTCCTTCTAGTACAATATACTTTGATTATACGTTTAAGTAACTTTTAAATTGGACTAAAGGTAAAGGAAGATTATTATGCGAAAATTGAAATCTGCTGGTTCGTTATCTGATCAAGCGTATGATGTGATAAAAAATGCCATTATCAATAATGATATAAAACCATTGGAATATTTAACGGAAGAGCATTTAGCCGAAATGCTGGGAATCAGCCGAACTCCGATCCGAACCGCCCTAAAAAAGCTAGTCTATGAAGGTCTGGCTGAAATGGAATCATCCAAACAAACAAGAGTTCGAATGATCTCTGTAGAAGAAGCACGAGAGTACCAGGTTTTAAGAGAAACGTTGGAACCCCTAGCAGCTAAACTTGCCTGCTTAAGCATGGACGAAGAGCAATTAGCATTTTTAAAAGATATTTGTAATCAACAGCGTGAAAGTATCGTTGAACAAGATTTTTGCCAATTTATTAATTTGGACACCCAATTTCATAGCTATCTCGCGGAGTTTACCAATAACCATAAATTAAATGAATTTATTAATTCTCTTCGCACCCAGATGCAAAGGTATCTCATTCTAACGAATACGCTACAAGATAGTGCGTCAGAAGCTCTTCAAGAACATCTTCAGATCATTGATGCTCTTGAAAGGAAAGACCCTGAAGAAGCAACTGAATGCATGGCCAATCATGTGAAAAATGTATCCAAAAGATTTGGACTTACACTTTTAAAATAAAAAACCGTATGGGGTTATGCGCTCTAGTAGGATGACCTGCTGCTGGGGCTTCTTTAACTTATATTTACTCATATATATTTTTTTAAAAACAATTGTATACAAATACAAGCACAATTTTTATTTGAAAGGGGATGACGTAAGCAAATGATGGTAAAAGAAAGTAAATGGCAAACAAAAAATCAATTATTGGACTCACTCTGTGAACTTGTTGAAATTCCAAGTGTGACACATAGTATCGGCGAAATCAAAGTGGCGGAATACGTTGAAAATAAACTTCGTGAGCTTCCTTACTTTCAAACGAATAAAGAGTATTTAACTCTTCATACAACAGAGGACGACCGTAAATTTGTTACGGCTCTCGTAAAAAAAGGGACGAATGAAAAAAGAACCGTGATTCTTGTCAGTCATTTTGATGTAGTGGGAGTAGAGGACTATGGTGATTGGCAGGAATATGCTTTTCATCCGAAAAAATTAACAGAGTTATTTTATGAAAACAAGAATCATATGCCTAAAGATGTTCAAAAGGACTTAGAAAATGGAAATTGGTTGTTCGGCAGGGGAACGATGGATATGAAGTGTGGTTTAGCTCTGCATATGTCGCTCATCGAAGAGGCATGTTCCGGATCATTTGATGGGAATTTATTGCTTTTAACGGTTTGTGATGAAGAAGTGAATTCTGTGGGGATGCGTAATGCGGCACTGATCCTATTGGAAATGGCGAAGCAGCATAAGCTTGAATACAACGCGTGTTTAAACTCAGAGCCAATGTTTGCCCGCTATCCAGGAGATGAGAATCAATATATTTATTCCGGTTCAATTGGTAAGATTTTACCTGGGTTTCTCTGCTACGGAAAGGAAACACATGTGGGTGAGCCTTTCTCAGGATTAAACGGGAATTTTATGGCGTCGTTACTAACGAATGAGTTAGAGTTGAACACTGAATTTTGTGAAGTGGTTGAAGGTGAGGTCACTCCTCCTCCAACAACTCTGATCCAGAAAGACTTAAAAAAAGAATACAATGTGCAAATACCACATCGAGCGATTACCATGTTTAATATGTTTATTATGGAACGATCAATGAATGAAGTCGTTGACCACCTAAGGAAAAGTGCTGAAAAAGTTGCCCGAAAGATCGAACAAGGCTATGAAAAAAGAGCAGCCCATTTTTCGAAACTAGAAAATTCTACACCACATGAAGTTTCTGTAAAGGTTTATCATTTTGATGAATTATTACGTTATGCAATCGAAACCTATGGAAAAGAAAAAGTCGATACTATTCAAACGAATGTAATGAGCAGCAGAGGGCTGAAGGACGATCGCGACTTGACCATTCACCTGGTTGATGAGCTTTCTATCCTTTGTAAAGAGTTATCACCAATGATTGTCCTTTTCTTTGCTCCGCCTTATTACCCGGCGGTAAACTCTCGAAACCACCCGCGTATTAGTCGTGTAGTGGATCATATCATTGGGTATGCCAAAAACCAGTATAATATCGAGCTTAAAAAACAAAATTATTTTGCTGGTTTATCGGACTTAAGCTATGTATCTTTAGATAAACCTGCTTCAAGCCTTGGAGACCTCACCGCTAACATGCCTCTTTGGGATAAGGGATATAGTGTTCCTTTAGATGTATTAGAGAGTCTAAATATTCCTGTACTCAACCTAGGCCCTGTTGGAAAGGATGCTCATAAATGGACCGAACGATTAGATGTTGACAATGCTTTCGGAGCTTTAAGAGATATGCTTTCTATTACAGTGAATCTATTATTAGCTGGGGACAATAATTAAAATATTTTTGAAGATACCCTTCATTTAATAATGTCCTCATCGTTAAATAAAAGGCAGCTTTGTAAAGAAGAATTAAGTTTTAAGTTTTCCGTCTCCAATCCAGATTATAAAGTTAAAAAAGGGCCAGGCCCCCACTACGTTAAGCATTTTGGTAGTGGGGGCCTGACCCTTTTTCAATGGAATGGGACTAACTAAATTAATACCATGAGAACCGTCCCTGTGGAGTTTCCAATTGTAGCTTTCATTTCATCCAGAATGATGCCAAGTTTTGAAAAAGTAGTAAACGACAATATTGAGGCTGGCATGCATGAAGGGCGTAAAGTGGAAGTCCATAATCCATAGGGGAATCATCCAGCCCAATGGGATTAACTAAAGCTCTAACAAAGCTGTTAACATCACATCCAATGGAAAGAAGGGTGGGGGGCCAAATGATCCCCCCTTACATAATACGATAACTAACAATTTCCTAATCATACTCCGGGGACTATATTTTTAAGAAAACCGCTGCCTATTTGTGATACGGTTCACCGCAGCTCTAATACTTCAATTTCTCTTTTTCAATAATATCCTTTACTACATCCTCAATAGTTACATTTCCAAGAGCTTTTTCCAATGCCGTTTGGGCAATTTCAAAAAGTGGACCAATTGTATTTTGAATATTTCTACCGACGGGACATTGCGGATTGGGTTTTTCATGTATGCTAAACAGTTCTTTCTCCTGGACAACGTTAACTGCTTTATATATATCAAGCAATGTAATTTCGGATAAGTTCTTTGCCAATTCAGCTCCTGCTATACCAGGGCGAACTTTTACAAACCCTGCATTTTTAAGCATCCCCATTATTTTTCTGATTACGGCGGGATTGGTATTTACACTTGCAGCTAGATATTCAGAGGTGCTTACCCCACCTTTATTGATTTCAATAAGCGCTAATATATGAATTCCCACAGCAAAACGACTGCTGATAGACATCTTCATTTTCACCTTCTTTAATAAGATTCAACTTAATAGTATACCTGTAATTAGTTCTATTACAAGTGTATTTTCCCTTTCAATATGCACAAAATGAAAAAAGGATTGTTAAAAGTATTGACAAATAAATCAGATGTAATTAAGATAGTTACAGGTAATCATTTTAATTACAAGTTGATTTTAAATATAGGAGGGCTATAAAATGAAAATTGGAATTATTGGTGCAAGTGGTAAAGCAGGAAGTCTTATATTGAAAGAAGCAGTTAGTCGAGGACATGAAGTAACGGCTATTGTAAGAGATGCCTCAAAACTTAACGATAAAAGCGTTTCGGTTATTGAAAAAAATATATTTGATCTTACTTCAGATGATGTAAAAAAGTTTGACGTAGTTGTTAATGCCTTCGGTGCTCCACTTGGTGATGAGCAGGCACACGTTAATGCTGGGCATGCTTTAATTGAGGCACTAAAAGGAACAAATACAAGAGCAATAATTGTAGGTGGAGCTGGAAGTCTTTATGTAGATGAAAACAAAACTGTTAAGGTAATGGATACACCTGATTTTCCAGATATCTTTAGCCCAACAGCTAAAGGGCAAGGACGAAACTTGCAAGAATTACAGGAAACATCTGCTATTACATGGACATTTATCAGTCCTTCTGCGATATTTGATGCGGAAGGAAAAAGAACTGGATCTTATCAATCTGGAAAAGATCATCTGCTAGTAAATTCAAAAGGAGAAAGTTATATCAGCTATGCAGACTTTGCGATTGCAGTAGTAGATGAAATTGAAAATCCCCAACATAAAAATGAACGTTTCACAGTTGTCAGTGAAGCAGAATAAATCTTCGTAACCAAATAAAAATAGCAAAGTACCATTAGTTTCTCAGGCTAATGGTACTTTGCTATTTGGATATTTTTAATATGTTAAAAATGTCTTAATAATGCCATTTATACATTTTGATTACTACGCAAAAACTAGAGAGGGTGAGATTATGAATGAAACTTATCAGCAACGTATATCAACAGGAAAGCAAGCAATTGAAGATGCGGAGTGGATTCTAGTAGGTGGTGGTGCAGGCGTATCTGCTGCTGCAGGCATAACGTATAGTAGGAAAAGATTTACCGAAAATTTTGCCCCATTTATAGAAAAGTACGGATTGACCGATATGTATTCATCAGGTTTTTATCCATTCCCAACACAGGAAGAGCGATGGGCATACTGGGCAAAACATATTTTTGTAAACCGTTATGAGCCTAGTGCTACTAGACTTTTTGAGGACATATTCAAATTGGTTAAGGATAAAAATTATTTTGTCATCACAACCAATGTCGATAGCCAGTTCGAAAAATCTGGTTTCCCTACTGAGAAAGTGTTTGAAGTTCAGGGAAATTACGGCTATTTGCAATGTGCAAAAGGATGTCATAACAAGGTATATTTTAATGAAACGCTTATAAAGGAAATGGTGAATGAAACGGTTGATTGTAAAATTCCTTCCGAACTTGTTCCAAAATGCCCTGTATGTGGCGGAAGTATGGACCCTCATTTAAGGATCAACCAATACTTTGTACAGAATGAAAAGTGGTATGAATTAAATAAAACCTACAATCAATTCATACAGGATTCAGAAGGAAAGAAAATTATTTATCTGGAACTAGGTGTTGGATTCAATACACCAGGGATAATTCGTTATCCATTTGAACAGATGACTCACCACAATAAAAACGCAACCTTAATTCGCTTTAACAAGGAGCATCCAGAGGGTGCAAAGGAAAACCGAGATAAAACCATTGCATTTACGGAGGATATGCAAGATGTTGTCTCAGCACTTTTGAAATAAAGGAGTGTATCTTAATACCTCAATTATCATTAAAAGATTATTCTTCATTCATTCAATTAAATGATAAATTTGTGCCACAAGTAATGATTCAAACTGATACTGAACGTATTGTTGACGATGTAATAAAAATGCTATTGCAAGAACCTGATGCTCCATGTGATGTAACCATTCCTAATGACTATGACCCTAAACGTAAATTGTTGAGAGCGCTATTAAACATTAGGGCACCAAAACCGTTAGCTGATAAATTACTTGAACAGCTGGATTGTCTCTTACAAACTGAGCTAAAAGAAAAGGGTATCGTTGAAGTGGAGAAACTTGATTCAGTTGCAACAATGTTTCCCAATAATTCTTTTTCCCAATCGGATAAGTTTATTTTGTGGCAAGGAGATATTACACAGTTAAACGCTAATGCAATTGTAAACGCAGCAAATAATCAAATGTTAGGTTGTTTTCAACCATTACACGCTTGTATTGATAATGCAATTCATTCAGCTGCTGGCCCACAACTAAGGAATGATTGTGAAATCATTATGTCTGTACAAAAAGAGTTAGAGGAAACTGGAAATGCAAAAATCACCAGAGCTTATCATCTGCCTTCTCATTATGTTCTGCATACAGTTGGACCGATTGTTCCAAATGGAACTGCCTTAACAAAGCAGCAAAGAGATGAATTAGCGTCTTGTTATATTTCTTGCCTCGAATTAGCAGCTGAAATTGAGGATATTAAGACCATTGCGTTTTGTGCTATCTCAACGGGTGTTTTTGGTTTTCCAAAGCCGGAAGCTGCTCATATCGCCGTAAATACAGTAAATCAATGGCTATCTGAACACCCAAATCATTTTGAAAAAATTATCTTTAATGTATTCAGTAAAGATGATTACAATGTATATTTAAATGAAATTTTGGGGTAAGACCCCCACTTAGCTAAAGATAAGTAAGCATAAATTTTGGACTTTGAGAATGGTCCAGCCTCAGTGCTCATCGGGGGCATTTTCTAATATTTTTCTAAACCACTTACAGTAATTTTCACATATGATCGATTTCCGATCATAAAGAATAGAATACTTCCCAGTACTACGAGTGAAATCGTCCAAAACATGATTTGTCCATGATAGTGACTTAGCAAGAAGCCGCCGAAAATAGGTCCGATAAAATTGCCTATTTTTCGAAATTGCCCAGCTCCAAAGTAGGTTCCTCTTAAATGGTCAGGGGCCAGCTGGTCAATCATTAGACTATTGGATGGAAAGATGAGTATTTCCCCAATGGTTAACAATATCATGGAAAGGATTGCTGTAACCCAGCCATTAATCATACCGCAAAGCAATAAACCTATTGCCATGAAGGAGGCCCCAACAATCATTACTTGCATCGGTTTATACCGATTTGCTAAATGACTGATGGGCATTTGCAGGAAAACAACCATCACGGCATTAAGTGTTAACAAAACGGAAAAAACATAGACCCCATTAGAAAGAGTAGATGACAAAAATTGTGGCAGAGTGGAATCTACTTGAACATAGCCAATATTCACTAAGATAATTCCAAGTAATAAATAGAGAAATGCTTTATCCCTTCTGACGATTTTGATTGCTTGCCAAAATGACACAGATTTTTTAATCGATTGCTCGGATTGGGGAATTGAAAGCTTTTTCATTAATACTAATAAAGCGAATGCATATACAAGATAGATAATCCCGGTAATGGCAAATGACATTTTTGCTGAAGTAGTAGCCAAGTATGCTCCTAAAAGAGGACCAACTGATGCACCGATATTGAGTGCGGTATATCTTAAGGAATAGGCCTTCATTCGGTTGTTCTTTTCGGTCACATCTCCCATTAAGGCCTGTGAAGTTGGTTCAAAAAAGGAATTGCTAAGTCCATTTAAAGCGTTCAGCAGTATAAACCATCCTTGGCTATTCGCAAGCGCAAAACCAAAATAAACAAAGGCAATAGAAAACAAGGCAAACTGCATGACCCTTTTCCTGCCAAAGCGGTCGGATAAATGACCGCCAATAAATCCGCCAACGGTTGCCATTAATGGGCTCATTCCAACTGTTATGCCAATAATGACAGGCGACAGGTCCAGATGTCGGGATAGATAAATGGATAGAAAAGGCAAGGTCATGAAGGCAGATCCTCTTGAAAGAATCGTTCCAATTAGCAATACCCATACGATTGGATGAAATTCATTGAAATAACCTTTTATTTTGTTCATATATAGATCCTCATTTCTCTCATCTTTTACTCGGAAGTAAGAAAAGGCTGTGTAACTGTTTAACAATTTCATCCATATCGTAACACCACAAATGGCATAAGGAAATTATTTGTTTTTTATACTTTACAATAAGAAATCCTTATCGCCTGTCAAAAACCTGGCCAGCACGTATTCGAGCACAAAAAGAAAAAAAGCTGCCTAAAAGACAGCTTTGAACCTTAACTCTTGCACCCTTCGGCAAGTTTTTCATAAGAAGCTACAAATTAGTTGAAAATTATATGAAATAATTTTTCATCACTGGCCTGAGTGGGGGTCTGACCCCGGTTTCACTAGGATCAGATTTCCTCTATTCTTGGAGCTTAAAACTCGCATCCGTAAAACAAATAATATGATATAATTTATACTTATGAAATAAACTGAAGTGGAAATTGGAAATGAGGGAAGAGCTTTTATAGATAGTAGATTCAGGAAACAATGCAAGGTAAGATATAAAATGTAAAGTTAAAAAAGGGGAAGTGTGTATGGCTACAAGAAAAGATGTGGCACAAAAGGCGGGAGTTTCACCATCGACCGTATCGCGCGTCATCAATAATAACGGGTATGTCGCCCTGGAGGCAAGAAAAAGAATCGAAGCAGCCATTGCCGAACTAAACTACATACCGAACCGAGCAGCACAAAATTTACGGGCGAAATCCTATAAACAAATTGCCTGTATCTCACCCTCTATTAGTAATTCCTTTTTTTCAGAAATGTTTATGGGAATAGAGGAAATGGCAATCGAGTGCGGTTATTCCTTATCGTTATATAATATTACGAAGAAAAAACATCCCTATATTAAGCAAGTGTTAGAAGGCCCTTATGATGGAATTATTCTGCTTGCCTCTCAGGAGTTAACCATGATTCAGGATATTCTCGAAATTACGAAAAAAATGCCGCTGGTTACCTATTGGGATCGAATTGATCACATGAACATTCCCCGTAAAGCAGAAATTCCTCATATATATATTGATTTAAAGAAGGTAATGAGGCAATCTGTTGAGTATTTGATCACAAACGGACATAAGGAAATTCTCTTTTTAGGCCATTATTATAATAAAGAAAAGGAAAGTAATCCCAGATACAACGGTTATGAACTGGCCATGAAGGAACATGACTTGCCGATTAAGGATTATTATCGGAATTTCATTGAAATGTATGAAGATAAATTGACGACGGGTTATGAAGCGATAAAAATGGTATTGGATAAAGGGCAATATTTTACTGCTGTTGCTGCGTCTAATGATTTGTTAGCAGCTGGGGCAATAAGGGCGATTATTGAAAGCGGGAAAAAAGTTCCGGAGGATATTTCAGTCATTGGTGTTGATAATATTGAGTTAGCTAAAATCGTGACTCCAACGCTGACTACGATGAATATTCCCAAAAAGGAAATTGGCAGAATGCTAGTACAGCAGTTGCTGGATCAACTTCAGAACGAAAAAACCATTGAAAAAAGCATTGAAGTGGAAGCTATGTTGAAGGAAAGAGAATCAGTAAAAAATTTATTAATTTAGTAATTTTAATTGACAACGGTTACAAAATAATTTACTTTAAAAACATAGCCGGAAGAAATAAAGGCAAGATGTGTTAAAAAGGTATTTTTTTAAAATAAGGTGGTTACGTAACCACATTATTTTTTCAGCAATGTGGTTACGTGACCACACTTTTATGTCTGCATTGTGGTTAGGCAATCATATTATTTTTCGGCAATGTGGTCACGTAACCATAAATTAAGAAAAGGGGCGAAAAAAATGAAAAGGTTCTCAGTATTGTTGTCAATGTCATTGTTATTGGTCCTATCTGTTTTCTTGACGGCATGCAGTGGTGGAAAAAATGAAAAGGCTAGTTCTACTAATGGAAAAGCAACAATTACGGTGGCATCCTGGAATGCTGCCGCAGATGCTTTAACAGAACAAATTGCGGGATTTAACAAAAAGTATCCGGATATAAAAGTTGAAGTACTGCATACGGATACCGGCTATTCCAAAGTTACCCCGGCTTTAGCAGCAGGAACAGGCGCTCCGGATATTATTCAAACTCAGGCAAGGGATTTTCCAGCATTCCTGCAGAAGTTTCCTGATCAATTTGTGGATCTAACAGACAAAACGGATAAATACAAAAATGATTTTGTTGAGTCTTCTTGGAAAAGTGTCACCAAGGATCATAAAGTATATGCCATGCCATGGGACGTAGGTCCAACGGCGTTATATTATCGAAAAGATTTATTTGAAAAAGCGGGCATTGATGTTGAATCAATTAAAACATGGGACGATTATCTTGAAGCTGGCAAGAAATTAAAAGAAGCCATCCCTGGCACAGCGATGACCCTTTATACTGATGATTTTAATCTTTATGAAATCTTCTTAAACCAATTGGGTGGTTCTTATGTGAAAGACGGAAAAATTAATGTAAATTCACCGGAATCCAAACAAGCACTTTTACTTCAAAAGAAGATGAAGGATGAGGGCATCGCCATTAACGTTCACGATGGCAATGGACGTATTCCAGCGTTAACGAACGATAAAGTTGCCAGTGTTATTTTACCTGTATGGTATGCGGGTACGTTAAGCCATTCTGTTGAAAAACAAGCTGGTAAATGGGGCATCGTTCCGATCCCAGCTTTTAAAGAGGGTGGGAATACACAAGCCAATTTAGGCGGTTCCATATTAGCCGTGTCAAAACAGTCAAAAAATGCAGATGCGGCATTTAAATTTATTGAATATGTGTTAACGACAGACGAAGGCCAAAAGATCATGTTAAAATACGGACTTTTCCCTTCCTACACTCCATTCTATAAGAGCGAAGCATTTAATACGAAAGATGAGTATTTTGGAATGGAATTGTATCCGTTCTTTGCGAAACAAACCACAACCATTAAAGGGATGGAATATGGTCCTATTATGTTAGATGCGACGAAACCGCTTAAAGATATGATTGATGGTGTGTTAGCGGGAAATGATGTAGAGAAAACGATGGGAACTGCTGCAGAATCCATTTCGAAATCAACGAAACTTAAAATAAATAAATAGAAAAACCAGATCAGGTAGGTGTTTGTAAGATAAACACCTACTCTTATATATAGGAGGTGCCAAAATGACGGAAACAGCTCTTGGAAAAATGACAGGACCTTCTGTTGTTAAGAAGAAAAAATGGAATCGTAAAACAGTAACTCCCTACCTATTTCTATCACCGTTTTTTCTGGTGTTTGCTATTTGCATGGTGTATCCCATTATCGAATCATTGTATTTATCCTTCACCTCGGCACAGGGAAACCAAGCAGAATGGGTTGGTTTTGAAAACTTTAAAAACATTCTAACAGACGGATTATTTTGGAAGTCTTTATCCAATGTTTTTATCATATTAATTGTTCAAGTACCGCTCATGCTTATTATCGGGACATTATTAGCTGTCTTATTAAACTCTAAATTTATTAAGGGAAAGGCCATCTTTCGATTATGTATCTTTTTGCCGGTATTAATTGATTTAGTCACTTATTCCATTGTCTTTACCCTTATTTTTAATGAACAATATGGAATGATGAATTACGTGTTAGGACTCATTCATATTGACCCTATTCATTGGTTTAGTGACCCGTTCTGGTCGAAGGTGTTAATTATTATTGCAGTGACATGGAGATGGACCGGTTATAATACGATTATTTTGTTGGCAGGAATCACAACGATTGATGACTCGTTGTATGAATCCGCTGAAGTGGATGGAGCCAATAAATTCACGCAATTCTTTAAGATCACTATTCCGATGTTAAAGCCAATCCTGCTGTTTTGTGGAATTCTTTCTACCATTGGCACGATTCAATTATTTACCGAGCCTTCCTTATTAACAGCGGGCGGACCTAATAATGCAACGAATACACCGATTATGTACCTGTATCAATTTGGATTTCAAAGCTTCCAATTTGGCTATGCATCAGCCGCAGCGTATATCATTACCATTATCGTTGGTTTGATCAGTTTCTTTCAGATCAAGGTGGCAAAAGGAGGAGAGATGTAATGAAAGGATCATCCTTCTTAACAAAATTAGCAGGATATCTATTTTTAATTATCGTTAGTATCGCCTCTGTGTATCCGTTTTATTGGATGTTTGTAGGTTCAACACTTTCTGATAGTGACATTTTTCAAAGTCCGCCTAAGTTATTACCGAGCGGGGAGTTTATGCATAACATAGCAGGACTGGCGGCTTCTGCCCCTATTTGGAAGGCATTGGGGAATAGTTTGCTCATCTCTACTGTTTTTACGATTGCGACTCTTTATTTGTGTGCGATTGCAGGGTATGCCTTCGCTAAATATGAGTTTAAAGGGAAAAATATCATGTTCGTTACCGTATTAATTACGATGATGCTGCCACACCAAGTGACATTAATTCCTTTGTTCAAAATGATCATCGGGTTCGGCTGGCAAGATCAACCACAGGCGGTCATTTTACCAGCGCTTGCGAATGCCTTTGGTGTGTTTTTTATGAGGCAAAATATGATGAGTATTCCGACTGAAATGATCGAAGCAGCGCGAATGGATGGGGCTGGTGAAATGTCGATTTTTCATAAAATTATTTTGCCTACATCGTTACCGCCACTAGCTGCTCTGGGGATCTTGAGCTTTATCCAACAATGGGGCAATTATTTGTGGCCGCTTATTATTTTACAAGATAGAGAGAGTACAACGTTACCTGTTCTATTATCCCAATTAGTGGCTCCAGGCCAGGTCGTCTATTATGGCCAAGTATTAGCGGGAACGGTTATCAGTATTGTGCCGGTATTAATCTTATTCCTGTTGCTGCAAAAGTATTTTATCAGTGGCATATATGGGGGATCTGTTAAAGGGTAATATCGAGAGGAGAATGAAGATGAATTTACAAAATGATTGGGAAAATTTGAACGTGTTGCAAAAGAATCGACTGCAAGCCAGGTCAACCTTTTTTAGCTATAAAAGTAAACAAGAAGCCCTTACGTATGAGCGAGGAGACTCAATGGGTTTCTTATTACTCAATGGTAGTTGGAAATTTCATTACGCGAACTCACCGCTGGAATCGCCGAGTGATTTTTACCAGGAGGATTACTCCACTGATCATTGGGATGATATCAGCGTGCCATCTCATTGGCAATTAAACGGATACGGGAAACCGCATTATACAAACGTTCAGTATCCGTTTCCAGTAGAGCCGCCGTATATTCCATCTGAGAATCTAACGGGATCCTACAGCCGAACCTTCTATGTCACAAAGGAAGCCTTACAAGGGAAGTTGCATCTCATGTTTGAGGGTGTTGATAGTGCTTTCCATGTTTGGGTGAATGGATATTTCGTCGGGTATAGTCAAGGTAGCCGAAATTCCTCAGAGTTTGATATTACTAGTTTTGTAAGAGAAGGCGAAAATCGGATCTCGGTACGCGTCTATCAATGGGCCGAATCCTCTTATATTGAAGATCAAGATATGTGGTGGTTAAGCGGAATATTTAGGGATGTCTATATTGTCTCGAAACCAGATGTTTATGTCCGTGATCTGTTTTTGAATGGTACGTTAGAACATCATTATCAAGATGGACGTCTTGATTTTGAGATTGCATTATCAGAAGGGTATCAAGGTCATAAAGTGGAAGTGGAAATCCAACAGGAGGGCACTGTTGTCGCTTTAGACAAACAAGGTATAGCGAGCGGAACAGTGACAGGTTCCATCCATTTGGATCAGGTGAAACCGTGGAATGCTGAAACCCCCTACATATATGATGTGGTGGTTACTTTACTAAATCCTGCAGGGGAAGTGGTAGAGGTGATTCCACAAAGATGCGGATTTAGAACCGTTGAGATTAAAGGCGGTCAATTACTCGTGAATGGTGTAGCCTTTATGTTTAAAGGTGTGAATCGACATGATGCACATCCTGATTACGGCAGGGCTGTCCCTTTACGAGCCATGATTGAGGATTTAGTTTTAATGAAACAACATAACATTAATGCGATCCGAACAGCGCATTATCCAAACGACCCGAGGTTCTATGATCTTTGTGATCAATTTGGCTTTTATGTGATTGATGAAGCTGATCTTGAGTGTCATGGCATGACTAGGATTGGGCAGCCGCATGTATTAAGTAATGATCCGGCATGGAAAAATGCCTATTTAGATCGAATCGAAAGAATGGTCGAACGAGATAAAAACCATCCTTCCGTCATTATGTGGTCATTAGGGAATGAGTCCGGTTTTGGACAAAATCATGTTGCGATGTATGAATGGGCAAAAAGAAGAGACCCTTCAAGACTGGTCCACTATGAAGGGGAGACGAGGGAAATATTGTTGGAGGATAACTTTGTCCCAACAAAGGATCCTGTAGCAACAGATGTTCATACGTCCATGTATACGCCAATTGAAAAATTAAAGGTTATTGGCGGATTGACATACTTGGAAAAGCCTCATATTTTATGCGAGTATGCACATGCAATGGGAAATGGCCCGGGCGGTTTCAAAGAATATTGGGAGACGTTTTATGCCTATGACCGGCTACAGGGCGGTTTTGTATGGGAATGGGTTGATCATGGTTTACGCCAATATACAGAAGAGGGTCAGGAATATTTTGCATACGGCGGTGATTTTGGAGAGGCACCCCATGATGGAAACTTTGTGATCGATGGGTTGGTTCGGCCGGATCGTGAGCCATCCCCGGCATTAGCTGAATTTAAAAAGGTGATTGAACCCGTCGTCACATCGGATTTTAATGAGAAAGACAACACCATACTGATCCAAAATCGATTTGATTTTTCCGATTTATCTGGGTTACAGTGCGAGTGGTTTATTGAAGCGGACGGACAAATCCTTGAAGGTGGAATCGTCGATGTTCCAGACATTCCTGCAAACACGTCCAAGGTGGTTACCTTACCAATTCATCTGCCGGCTGTGGTGAAGGAAAATACAGATTATTGGTTAAATCTCGTTTGGAAGATGAAAGAAAGGACACGATGGGCTGATTCAGGTCATACGGTTGCGTGGTCACAGTATGAACTCCCGATCTCTCGTTTTGTTCTGATTGAGGAAAAACATTCAGGTCAATTAACGGTTAATGAGAAAACGTCCACAACGAAAATAACTGGACCTCACTTTGAATTGACCTTTAATAAACAAAAAGGGCGAATAGAAGAAGTTTGTTTTGATGGTCAGCTAGTGATGTCGAAAGGTCCAAGGTTACATTTCTGGAGAGCACCAATCGATAATGATTTATTGGGGTCGGAAGAGTTTAACGCAAGCTCCGTTACAAAACGGTGGAGGGAATTTGGTGTAGATGCCATTCAACATCGAATCATCGGAACGGACGTCACCATCAGTGAAGACCGAAAGTCGGTTGTTATTCAGTGTGAAGCCAAAGTAGCACCGCCTGTTCTTGCGTGGGGATTCCATGTGACCTATCTTTACACCATCTATGCAAATGGAAGAATCGCAGTAGAGATCAAGGGAGTGAAATCTGGTGAGGGCCCAGAGTACCTGCCTCGGATTGGTGTTGAAATGGTGGTCGAAGGTACCTGCGATTACGTGCAGTGGTATGGTTTAGGACCAAATGAAGCCTATAGTGATAGCAGGCAAGCGGCGAGGATGAGCGTTTGGTCATCAACCGTTGATGACTTACATACGCCGTATGTGGTCCCGCAGGAAAACGGGAATCGCCATCAAACAAAATGGGCAAGTTTGACACAGGAGAGTGGAAAAGGGTTGTTCATCAGTGGTTCCCTTTTTGATTTCACGGCAAGTTATTACACGGTTGAACAGTTGGAAGCAGCCAAACATACATTTGACCTATTTAAACAGCCGTATATCATCTTACATGTTGATCAACAGCAGTATGGGTTGGGCTCAGCCAGCTGTGGTCAAGAAGTGCAGGAACAGTATCGCTTGGAAAACAAAAACTTTGACCTTTCGTTTTCGATACTGCCATATGATGAAAATGCCCATTCTCCTATTGCTTTAAGTAAAAAGTTTACTAGTATTCTAGAGAAAAAAGAATTGCAGAAGGCTCTTTTCTAAAGGATTGTTGCTATTTTTGATCTGTTAATAAAGTTTGGTCGCTTATAAGGGCTATAAGCGACCGAACCCAGGGAAATTGGTGGGGACGAGGAGACTGGCTCCTTGTCCCAATTATTCTACATATTTCTAGCTATTTATTACACCTTTTCTGCCACTAGCTGAGTGGGGGTCTGACCCCGGCTTCCGGAAAAATTGTTTCATCTTTTATTCTTGTATGACTGATTTTGTATGAAATAAACAGGATGATTGTCCAGACCGGAGCAACATAGAGAGCCACTCTAGTAAATGGCAGAAACGCCATAATAATGATGATGGAAATCATAAAGGCGATAGCAAAATAACTTGAGTACGGCCAAAATGGCATTTTGTAAGAGAGTTTATCAACTTCACCATTTGCTATCATGATTTTTCTGAATTTTAACTGGCTAAAGAGTATGGCAAGCCAGTTAGAAACTAGTCCAACAACTACGATCGTAGAAAAGACGCTGAAAGCACTTGCAGGCATAATGTAATTCATTAAAACACCAAGCAACTGAGAAGCAATTACAATTAAGAGACTAATAAAAGGTACTTTACTTTTATTTAGTTTACTTAAAAAACGAGGTGCCTTACCTTGTAAGGATAAACTATAAAGAACACGAGTTACAGAATAAATACCACTATTTAAAGCGGAAATCGCTGCTGATATGATAACTAAGTTAATAATAGACGCAGCTCCAGGGATACCCATTTTTGCAAAAACGGTTACAAATGGACTACCATTCGCACCAATCGTCTCCCAATCAAAAAGCGAGACCATAATCGTGATTGCCCCAACATAAAAGATTAGAATTCTCCAAAACACCCCATTGATGGCCTGTGGGATTGTTTTTTTCACATCTCCTGTTTCTGCAGCAGCTATACCAACCAATTCTACGCCGCCAAATGCGAAAGCTACTAATACTAGCGACAATATCCAGCCATTAATACCCATCGGGAAGAGGCCGCCATTATTCGTAAGGTTACTAAATCCAACAGCATCTCCACCATTGCCAATACCAAACAAAATCATCGCTCCACCAAGAATAATCATACCAATGATGGCAACAACTTTAACAAGTGAAAGCCAGAACTCAATCTCACCATATGCCTTTACCGTCACGACATTAATTAAAATGACCAAGCAAAGAACAAAGAGCGCAGAAACCCAGACTGGAAAATCCGGAAGCCAGAACTGAATGTAATGTCCTATGGCGGCATATTCAGCTGCTCCACCAGCAGCCATACCTAATAAAGCATTCCATCCTAAGTAAAATCCAGCGAAAGGTGAAATATACTGGCTGGCATAGGTAACATATGATCCGGATACTGGATTTTCCACTGCCATCTCACCTAAAGCCCTCATGATTAAATAGATGACTACCCCAACAGCTAGATAAGCAAAGATTATGGATGGTCCAGCTGATCTGATAGCTCCAGTAGCTCCATAAAAGAGACCAACACCAATTGCCCCACCGATTGCAATCATTTGGATATGGCGATTTTTTAAACTGCGACTCAAGCCCTCTGTTTCAACGTTATTACTAGAATTCTTAGTACCCATCGTATTCCCCCTATTAATCTATTAAAATACTATTGATTGCCTTATTGCTTCTTAAAAAAGCTTGTCCAAATCGTTTAAACTTTCCATGTAAAAAAAGCCAGCATAATCTATAATAGGTATTAGAGTCTTCCTCCAGTTAGTAGAGTTTGTTTGGCCACTTACTCATTTGGATATTTGGGAGGTACTCCTTTTCAAATAATCGAATGGATGGATAAAATTCATTCGATTATTTCCTTTTTACAGCAATTACTTCCACTTCAACTAATACATTCTTAGGTAATTCGCGTACTGCAACCGTCGAACGTGCCGGCTTATGATCGATGAAGTATTTTCCATATATTTCGTTGAATGCTGGAAAATCTGCCATGTCTCTCAAGAAACATGTTGTTTTTACGACATCGGTAAAATCTTTTTGATTTTCTTTTAATAAATTCCCTAAATTCTCCATTACTCGTTCTGTTTGTTCATGAATCCCTCCTTTCACCACTTCGTTAGTTATAGGGTTAAGGGGAATTTGACCTGATGTAAATAGGAATTCGCCTACTTCTACTGCTTGAGAATATGGACCTATTGCTTCTGGTGCTGTATTTGTATGAATGGTTTTCATGTTTATTCTCCTTTTATTATTTAAAAATTCAGACTATTTTTCGTAAAAAAAGTAATTTCTAGATAAAAACTGAGTGAAGTGCCGTATATAACCCTTTCAACAGCTATTTTCGGCACTCACAATTTTTTAAAGGTTACCTGTGTTACAACTTTTGCTGTTTTTACTTCGCTGCCTCTTTTATTTTAGATGCATTGACATGAATGTCTTCAAATTCTCTTGCGATTCTTTCGAAAGCTTCCTTTATAATTGGTCGAGGAGAAGGGATGCAAATTCTCTGATACTTTACTCCTTCTTCTCCAAACATACTTCCATCTTCTAGTAGAACATTCGCTTTGTTATAAATTCGATCATGAACTTCTTCAGGTGAAAGGCCATACGCACTAAAGTCCATCCACATCACGTAAGTCCCTTCAGGAATTCTAACTTTTACATGAGGCATTCTTTCAGTTAAGAAATTGACTACCCATTCCATTGTGCCGTCGATGTATTCTTTCAATTGGTTTAACCAATCTTCGCCCTCATTATATACGGCAATAAGAGCGGAAATCGTGAATGGCGATGCTAATTGAAAGCCCATTGTGTCGATGAATGTTTTTCGTAGCTCTGGATTTGGGATAATCACGTTCGTACAATGAAGTCCTGCTACATTAAAGGTTTTATTGATTGCTGTACAAGTGATAATATGATTGCCTTTGTCCGTAGATTTTGTAATAGGAGTAAATATTTGGTTGCGTCTAATTAAATCTCCGTGAATTTCATCCGCAATGATAAGTACATCATTTTCTGCACAAATTTCAGCTAATTTTTGAAGTTCTTCCCTATTAAAGACTCTTCCTGTTGGATTATGTGGATTGCATAGAATGAACATTTTAGTCTTTTTATCCTTTGCTTTCGCTTCAAAATCTTCGAAGTCAATAGAATAATAACCTTCTTCATCACATTTAAGTGCATTATTCATAACTTGCCTTCGGTTATTTTCTATGGCTGCTGTAAATGGCGGGTAAACGGGACGTTGAATGATGATCCCATCGCCTGGTTCTGTGAATGCTCTTACGGCAATATTTAAGGCATTGACAGTACCTGGACTATAAATGATTTCTTCCTTCTTGATGTTCCAATTATGTCTCCTGCTAAACCAATGTTGAATGGCTTCATAATACTCTTCGGGAAATATGGAATAACCAAATATCTTATGATCAACCGTTTTATGCAATGCGTCAATCAATGGCTGTGGTACAGGTAAATCCATGTCAGCTGTAAATAATGGTATTGAATCTTCATCATATCTTTCCGTAATGCCGATTTCTTTAATTAATTCCCCGCCATCCCATTTTAATGAATAGGTCCCTCTTCGATTGATTACTTCATCAAAGTTGTATTTCATGTGAAATCCGCCCTTCATATTTTTATCATTCCAATTCCTATTTCACCTTTTTGCATTCAAGACATGGTCAAACTGGCTGCTCATTTGAAAATCTCCCATTTTGCTGCTTAGTATCGAGTTTGTTTAAATACCGATAGACTGTAGCTTCTGATGTTTTCAAATACAACGCCACTTCTGATACAGCACCCTTTATCAAGAATACGCCCTTTTCATTTAATTGTTTAACTACATCAATTTTTTCATCAGCCGACATTCGATCTGGAGGAATATTTGTTTCCGAAAGAGTTTTTAAAATAATGGAGGTAGTGAGCTCTTCGATAGACGTATGAAAATCTTCAATTGGATTTTCGATATCGCATGGAACCCTTCCGTTTAAATCTAAGCCATTTGACGATACATCAAATACACCATTGATCAAACTATCCAAAAGATTCCTAGTTTCAACCATTTTGCTTAGATCCATGTTAAAGCAAAGCAAACCGACAACATTCCCACTGTCATCTTTAATGAAGAATGTAGACGATCGTACAATTTTTCCTTCATGGGTTTTTCCAGAGTAATTTACTAAATAGTCTTTTTCGACATATGATTTATTCTTTAATATTTTTAAGGCTAAATCTGTAAGTGACCCACCTACCTTTCTGTTGCTAATGTGGCTATTTTTAATTGCTACAATAGAATTCTCAATATTTCTCACATCATGTAGAACGACTTCGCATTGGTTCCCCATTACACTGCCTAAAAACTCAACAAGTTGAACATAAGGTTGCAATTGCGAAGGTATGTGATTACTCATTTTTTGAAACACCCCTCCTTGTAATAGATAATAATTTCTCATTGTAATAATTTATTATTATTACTTCTAATTTCATTATACATAAAGTGAAATCGCTTTCAATATATTTTTTAAATTTTTAAAATATTTATAAAAAACTAGGGTAAAGGGAAGAGCAAATGGGGTCAGATCGTTAATTCGGAAGGGATTTGGTTTAGATGCGTTTTTATCCAGCATGTCGAAGAAGTTATCCAGAAATTAGAAGGGCAAGAATTAGTACCATTCCACCAGAATCTAACTTGAAAGCGAATGAAAGAGGAAAAGAAGGAACCGACATTTCTGTTTTGTAAGATGGGTTCCTTCTTTTTTATTTATCATTTTTTACTCGTGATAAGGTGCCAGGCACTTATTGGTGATCTCCAATATACTTAAATGAATACATATGTGTTTTCGTTAGATCAATGACTTCGTGGATAAATTCCTCTTGGGTTACTTTGAAGCCATCTTGGATCCAATTCTGAAGGAGTCCGTAAAAGCCATAGGCAGTATAACGTTTAAAATAATCCATATTGACGGGGATATTGTTAATTGTTTCGAAAATAAATTGTTCTTGATAGATTTTTAAGATCGTTTGAGGGAACCGTGTATGTAATCCTGGCAACGTGTCATCGTAGTTAATTAGTTCAAAAAAATCTCGGTTTTTATAGATATATGAAACGATATTAAAAGATGGTGCATTTAGTGTCGCTGTATAAACTTTGTGACCAGGTATATGTGGTTTGCCTACTGAAGTTTCTACCCCTTGAAGCATGGACACAAGTAAATCTTCAGCTAATTCAATTTTATCTGAGTAATGGATATAAAAGGTACTGCGATTATAAGCGGCATAATCGACAATGTCTTTTACAGTAACGGCATGGTAGCCCTTCTCTTTTATGAGTTCAATCAATGCTTGCTGTAAATGTGCTTTTGTCCGATTTTGTCGTTGAGATGTCGCATTTTGTTCGTTATTCATGAAAAAACCTTCCTCAAAATAGACAGATTTACCATAAGTGTCTACCGAGTAGACACTTAATGATATCTTAATGATTGTTAAATGTGAACAGAAGAGTAAAATTAAATTGTGAACAAAATAGTACAAATCATAGATTTGTCTATTATTTTCCTCTTGAATGTGATATGGAAATTTTATTACAAGGAGGAACGCGTTGTGAGATGTACTAGTACCACCTAGGGAATAAGCAGGAAAGAGGATTTCTATTGCCTAATATCTCGAATTTGAGATATTAAAAATCAGAGTAATTTAACTATAAAGGAGGAAATTTCCAATGAGCAATCGTTTTGATGGGAAAGTGGTAGTAATTACAGGTGCAGGATCTGGTTTAGGACAAGCTTCAGCTTTACAAGTAGCAAAAGAAGGAGCAAAGCTTTCACTCGTAGATTTAAACCCTGCTTCATTAGAAGAAACAAAAAGTAAAGTGTTAGAAGTTGCACCAAACGCAGAAGTGCTGCTTATCACTGCGAATGTAGCAGATGAAAAAGCAGTTGAAAGTTATGTAAATGAAACAGTTGAGAAATTTGGGCAAATCGATGGATTCTTCAACAATGCAGGGATTGAAGGAAAACAAAATCTAACAGAGGATTTTGGCATTGATGAGTTCCAAAAAGTAGTTAGCGTCAACTTAAATGGTGTGTTTTATGGTTTGAAACATGTATTGAAAGTCATGAGAGAACAAGGTTCTGGCTCCATTGTTAATACTGCTTCTGTTGGTGGTATTCGTGGGGTAGGAAACCAATCTGGTTATTCAGCTAGTAAACATGGTGTGGTCGGATTAACAAGAAACTCTGGAATTGAATACGGTCAATACGGTATTAGTATTAAAGCCATTGCACCAGGTGCCATCATGACACCAATGGTCGAAGGTTCATTAAAACAAATGGATCCAGACAACTGGGAAGAAGTAGGGAAACAATTTGTTGAGCCAAACCCAATGAAACGTTTTGGTAAACCCGAGGAGGTAGGTTATTTGGTGGCATTCTTACTATCTGATCAAGCCAACTTCATCAACGCAACCGTTATTCCAATCGATGGTGGACAATCTTATAAATATTAAGAAGTACGGAGATGGTTCACCTACTGATTTATACTAAAAAATAGGAGGGTTATCATTATGCTTTTTGAAAACAAAGTAGTTTTAATAACTGGTGCGGCTGGCGGTATTGGTATTGCTGCTGCAAATGCATTTGCAAAAGAAGGTGCAAAATTAGCGTTAGTAGACTTGAAGAGGGAGCCGCTAGAAAAAGCAGCTGAGTCTGTGGATGCAAAAGATATTTTGTTACTTACTGCAAATGTTTCAAGTGAAAATGAAGTGAAAGAGTATGTTCAAAAGACGAAGGATCACTATGGCCGCATTGATGTTTTTATTAACAATGCTGGCATTAATGGTGAATTTAAAAATATAACGGAGCAAACAGAAGAAAACTTCAAAAATGTATTTGGAGTGAATGTAATGGGCGTATTCTTCGGTTTAAAATATGTCCTTCAAATTATGAAAGAGCAAAAGAGTGGTGCAGTTGTGAATACAGCTTCTAATGGCGGTCTATTAGGTGCCCCAGGAATGAGCGCGTATGTTGCATCCAAACATGCTGTCATTGGTTTGAATAAAACAGCATCACTCGAAATGGCCGAATTTGGGGTTCGTGTAAATGCGGTTGCTCCATCAGGAGTAAATACAGAAATGATGAGAAGAATTGAGAAGAATGCTATGGGTGAAAGGGCAGAAGAAGCTAGGAAAGCATTTGAAGCATCAGTTCCTTTGAATCGATATGCAACTGCAGAAGAAATTGCAGATTTAATGGTATTTTTATCTTCTGAAAAAGCATCATTTATTAGTGGTTCTTATTACAGAATCGATGGTGGACAAGGAGCTACGTCCGTTTAAAATGGAGAATACGGGGTCAGACCTCCAATTCTGGAAAGGGGTTGTCCAAAAAGTCAGGTAACTGACCTTTTGGAACCCCTTCTTTTTTTATTTCGGTGTCACCGCTCAAACTCTGTGGTCAGACCCCCACGGTTTTTTTAAGCGATATGAATCATTTTGCCGCGATAAATCAAGTATATGGAGAATTTTTTCCCGAGAATTATCCAGCTAGAAGCGCAATTGAAGTTGCTCGTTTACCTATAGATGCTTTGGTTGAAATCGAAGCGGTTGCTATGATTTAATCATAATTATTGAAAAGAGAACGTCAGAGTGATATTCTCTTTTCTTATTAGGCCATTCTTAAACAGTGAATACAGGAGGAGAATTAATATGAATTTAGCACAATTCCCCAGACAGCGATATACACCAACATATACTCCCATTGAGAAATTACATCATTTTTCTGAAGTTCTTGAGGGTCCTTCCATTTATATTAAACGAGATGATTTACTTGGGCTGACGGCTGGTGGAAATAAAACAAGAAAACTAGAGTTCCTTGTTGCCGATGCAATAGACAAAGGAGCGGATACGTTAATTACATGTGGAGGCATTCAATCAAATCATTGCCGCTTAACACTGGCCGCTGCCGTTAAAGAAAGAATGAAGTGTATTCTTGTATTAGAAGAAGGTCTAACAAACTCTGAGCCAGATTTTAATGGTAACTATTTTCTGTATCATTTACTGGGTGCTGAAAAAGTCAAGATCGTGCCTAATGGGACGGACTTGATGAAGGAAATGGAGAAAGTAGCTAAAGAAGTAACGGATGAGGGAAATAAACCTTATATCATTCCGGTCGGGGGATCAAATGTCATTGGCGCAACGGGATATGCTGCTTGCGCTCAAGAGATTGTGGCACAGTCTTTTGATCAAGGAGTCAGTATAAATGCGGTCGTATGTGTAAGCGGCAGCGGAGGAATGCATGCAGGCTTGGTTACAGGCTTTTATGGAAATCAAAGCAATATACCGGTAATTGGAATAAACGTAAGCAGAGGAAAAGCGGAACAAGAAGAGAAAGTTTTTCAGCTTGTTAAAGAAACATCTGCACACATTGGCATTCCAAATTCAATCCCACGTGAGGCTGTAACCTGTTTTGATGAGTATGTCGGACCAGGCTACGCTTTACCTACGCCTGAAATGGTAGAGGCTGTCAAGCTCATGGCAAGAACAGAAGGGATTTTGCTGGATCCAGTATATACAGGTAAGGCAGCAGCGGGACTCATTGATTTAATCCAAAAAGGCACCTTTAAGCCGGACGATAACATCCTATTCTTGCACTCTGGCGGAGCCTCATCGTTATACGCCAATACTTCGCTCTTTAATGAAGTTTAGTTAGCACGGGGACGGTTCTTGTGCTCCGTTTTCTTTTTCATTCGAAACAATAAAAGGGCCTTTTCCGCTGCTGCTTTCAGCAACGGGAAAGGCCCTTTTATAAATTGCAGGATTGGGGCGGCTGAGGCTGTTTTCAATCAATTGAACTCTTGCACGCTATTTTTCTGGCGACATAAAATTCTTTCTGCATTAGCTCAAATGGGAAACGAATGGCTACCATTCCATTAAGAAAAATGATAGCTTAACAAGGTATTTGGGAATATTTGTTGAATAATAATCTATAATGAAAGGAAAACAAGTTGCTCTTAATGAAGAAAAGGGCAGAAATATTAAAAAAAATTCTATTAAAAAGGTGCAATGAATGAAAAAATCATTAGAGAAAAGGTTTTCTTATTTATATACAGGTGAAATATTCGCTGCAATTCTTTTTATTTTTCTAAGCTACTATTTTAATAGCACTAATCCACAATTTCATTTATATTCATTGTGTTCGTTTTGGTTTTCATTTATTTTACTTGAGCTTTTTTTATTTCAGGGTGCGTATTATTGGCACGTAAAATGGAAGAGGCTGCGAACTGAAAATAAAGTTAAAACCCCCTTTAAAATCGTACGTAAATTTAAGCTTTTCAAAACACTAAACAAAGGTCTGCTAATTGTGCCAATCTTTGGATTTGTAGTGGATTATATAAAATGGAATAATTTATTGCCCATTAGCGGACTACTTATTTCCGTATTTATTTATATTTTTGCGATTTTAGAGTATATTAATTATTTCTGCTTTCAGCTTTCTTACGATAATCGAATGGATATTGAATATTTACGAAAAAACAAAAGACTAAAAAAGTCTTCCATTAGTAAGGATTTGGAGAATTTGAAATAGGGTGCGATTATATTCTAGAATTGTTCTGAGAGCATTGTGTGCAAACGTTGTAAACAGAACAGGTGCAGCAAGAATTGCTCCATCTCAGCAAAACAAAAGAGCTTCAACGCCTAATCAAAAATGAATTATCGTTACTTCCGCTTCAAAAGGAATAACAGCTTTGGATATTGATGTAGCAGTCGAATTCGAAAAAACATATGAACAAGTAAATCATACTATTTCATCCGGCGATTGATTATTATATCGAAAAAATTATTATGGATGAACAACTAGATTTTTTAAAAATTGGCAGATGCTGTGAAAATCAGGAGAATCTGATAAAATTGAAGATACTTGATGAGCCTGTAGAGTATAGTGAAAGAAGTATGTTGATTGAATGTTACTCAGAATTGTATAGCTATTGGTTACCGATTAGTGGGTATAAATATTTGGGGAATCCGATCGAACTTGTGCACATTGAGGAAGTGAGTGGGACACTCAATCTTACTTGCAGAATCAGTGCCATCGCTTTAGCCATTGAACCAAAATAAAACGGGGGTACATATATGTCAATTGATTTAAGTGCGTTAAATTATCTTGCTATTCTAGCTGGTGGAATCTTGTATATGATTTATGGTGCAATCTATTATTCAATATTAGTAGGGAAGGAAAAGCAAAGCACTGGTGCATTAAAATATGTGATCTCAGTGATCGTTGCATTTATTAGTTCCATTTTTATTGCTATACTCGTGCAAGCGACTAGCTCTAATGGTTTGTTAGAAGGTGCTGCTGTAGGAGGTATCATTGGCATTCTTATTTCCATTGTTTATTTGAAAAATACATTATTTGGACTCGTAAATAAGCGGAATTTTTTGATTGCGATTGGTGACCACTTAATTATTTTTACCTTACTAGGGGCACTTCATGGTCTTTTCGTCTAATCGTATAAATTTCATTGATTGGATCGTGTTAAAACAAGGATCTCTCATAAATAGAGGGATCCTTGTTTTATTCCTCATTTATGAGTGGGGGTCTAACCCCGAAATTAGTGTATGATTAAAAGAACAAAGCCACGATAAACATAAGAACGCCGTTGGCCTTGTTTACAACCTTTTCCCCAATAAATTTGCGAAAGAAAGGTGTGATCGAAATTGGATTCAATCCATTTTGAAGAAATAACAGAAGAAACATTATACATAGCTCTTGAAATCATCAATTCAAATCCAGGCTATAATCAGTTGGGGAATGAAAAGGAAAGCAGAACACTTGAGGAAGTAAAAGTGGAGTTATTAAATAATAAAACAAAGAGCCTATTTATCAAGCTTGATGATACGTATATTGGTATTGTTGATTATTTGCTGTTGAATGAAAAAGATCAGTGTCCATGGCTGGGATTAATGATAATTCATGCAGATTACCAAGGCTTTGGATTTGGAACGCAAGCCTATTATAAATTAGAAAAAGAATTGATTGATAATGGATTGAGCGTTTTACGGGTCGGCATTCTGAAAGAGAACCATCATGCCCAGAGGTTCTGGAGTTCTCTTGGATTTGAATACTTTAAAACAGCGCAATCCAATCACTCAAATGCAGTGGATTGTTATGAAAAAAAGTTATGACCATGAGACATGAGGACGGTTCTGCTGGCTTTTTTGGACAAGGAAAAGTGAAGAAAAAGACCATGAGAACCGTCCCTGTGAAACTCCTTTAATATTCTCCTTCGATGACAAAAAACGAGCCCCGAATGGTTCCAGCTAGTCACATTCAATTAGTTTATATGTCCACCAAAAAGATTTAAAGATTTTACTCCAGCTAAATTGTGAGTGACAGTTTTCACATTTTTGCAATTTAACTCTCCCAAAAATTTGATTTTGCTTAACGCTTAAAACCTTTATATACAATTCCATTTTCACATTTATATTTCATTTGATATTTTCCAATTTTTTAAATTAGCCTGCCCGTTTCTTTAAGAACAATATTTCACAATTTAGTACACGATTGCTAACCAGCAGCGTTTGTTCTTAAATGGAGTCATCATATAGGATTCCCTCGGATGTATAAATCTACCAATAATATGTAAGATATAGGGGTACCGAATTCTGAGGAGGTTTTCATTTTGGCAGAGAATAAAGATATGAATGCTTCACATGGAGATGAAGTGAAACGTGAGACACTGACAACACGCCAGGGCCATCCTGTGAGGGATAACCAAAACATCCGTACAATTGGCAATCGTGGTCCAGCCACACTTGAGAATTACCATTTCGTCGAAAAGATTACCCATTTTGATCGGGAAGAGGTACCAGAGCGTGTGGTACATGCACGAGGAACTGGGGCATTTGGCTATTTTGAAACGTACGGAAAAGTTGGAGATGACCCGGTAGAAAAGTATACTCGCGCTAAAGTATTTTCGGGTGCTGGGAAGAGAACACCACTAATGGTTCGCTTCTCCACAGTGGCAGGAGCGAAAGATTCACCGGAAACAGCACGAGACCCACGCGGCTTTGCGATAAAAATGTATACGGAAGATGGCAACTGGGATCTGGTTGGGAACAATCTGAAAATTTTCTTTATCCGTGATGCGATGAAGTTCCCTGACATGATTCACGCGTTTAAAGCAGATCCGGCTTCGAACGTGTCACATCCGGGGAGGATGTTTGACTTCGTTTCCCGTACACCAGAAGCAACACATATGATTACATTCCTGTTCTCTCCATGGGGTATTCCCGCGACATACCGCCACATGCAGGGTTCTGGTGTAAACACCTATAAATGGGTAAATGATAAAGGCGAGGCTGTGCTAGTGAAGTACCACTGGGAGCCGAAGCAAGGGATCCGTAACTTAACACAAGAAGAAGCAAATGGTATTCAAGCAAAGAACGTGGGTCATGCGACACAAGATTTATATGAAGCGATTGAGCGCGGAGATTATCCGGAATGGGAGCTCTTTGTTCAGATTATGGAGGATGATTACCATCCAGAACTTGACTTTGATCCCCTCGATGATACGAAACTTTGGCCGGAGGATAAGTTCTCATGGTTGTCGGCAGGTCGTATGGTCCTTGATCGCAATCCAGTGGATTTCCATGCGGAGATTGAACAAGCCGCCTTTGGTACAGGGGTTCTGGTCGATGGAATGGACTTCTCAGACGATAAAATGCTGCAAGGTCGTACCTTCTCATACTCCGATACACAGCGCTACCGTATAGGTGCGAACTACCTGAAATTGCCTGTGAACGCACCGAAAGTGCCTGTTCGTACGAACCAGCATCGCGGCCAAATGGATATCCGTGATCCGAAAGAGTCTGGAGATAATCCGCATATTAACTATGAGCCATCGATGCTCGGCGGCTATGAGGAAGCAAGTAAAGAAAATCATTCACCGCACCAGCCCATGTATAATGCGGCAGCAATGAGTGCACCAATTGATCGTCCTAACAACTACGGTCAAGCGGGCCACACCTACCGTAGCTTTGAAGATTGGGAGCGCGACGAATTGATCAAAAACTTATCCGAAGCACTTGCGGTATGTGACAAACGAATTCAAGATGCCATGGTTGAGCACTTCACACAAGCCGATGAAGACTATGGCCGCCGTGTGAAGGAAGGTATTGAAAAGAAAATGAAAGAAATGCAAGAAATGGCAATGGAAAACAAAGTCCCAGGCCGTGAAGCGGGTAAATCGAAATATGGTCAAGGTTCATTAGCTGCGAATGAAGCAACAAAAGATGCTGTGAAGAAAAGCCACGAAGCTGATCCTTATTAATTGGAAGTAAACGTAAAGGACTGTAAGTTATTCAATGAAATTGACTAACTTACAGCCTTTTATTTTTGCTCATTTCCCCGTTCTTTTCGAAGCGGCATGTTAATAATAGCTTCAACAGTTAAATATTAATGTATGACAATCAGTATTTATCAGAAAGCAGTGTAAAACCCATAGCTTTAGCTATGGGGATACTCATGTAAAGGGCCAGATTGTGGAAGAATCCTAACACCAGATAATGATGAATACGTAATTTTTAAACTCTTTCGCAAAATTATCCTTTAATTATTACCTCCAAAATTTCATTTGTAGACCACAAACCCATTTTTCCAACAAAGTACAACATTTAATTTCCACGTGCCGAAATTTCTCTGGATTCATTTATGCTTTTCCACCAATGTTGTTCAAATTTATTGGATTTCCAATGTATAAATAATTGCTTTCAAAAATATATTTATTTTGTTCCAAAAAATTATTAAGTTTGAAACAAAATTAAAAAAGGGGTGCTTTATTATGAGTAATTTAGAATTGTTAACACCAGAGAACAGTGCAGTAATTTTGATCGATTTTCAGCCTCAAATGACTTTTGGAGTTGCAAGCATTGACAGACAAACTTTGTTTAATAACGTTATATTGCTTGCTAAATCAGCAAAAGTTTTTAACGTACCTACTATTCTTACTACAGTTGAAACACGCAGCTTTTCTGGTTATTTTTGGCCACAAATTCTTGACATATTCCCAGAACATGACCTTATAGAACGTAGTTCAATGAACTCTTGGGAAGATTCAAAATTTGTTGAGGCAGTTAAAGCAACAGGTAGAAAGAAATTGATATTTGCAGCACTTTGGACTGAAGTTTGCCTTGCATTCCCTGTGCTTGAAGCAATTAAAGCTGGCTATGAAGTTTATGCAGTTGAAGATGCTTCAGGTGGTACTAGTTTGACAGCACATAACGCTGCTATCCGTCGTGTAGAACAAGCTGGAGCAATTCCAATAACAGCAATTCAAGTTTTACTTGAATACCAACGTGACTGGGCACACAAAGACACTTATGATGCTGTTATGGAAATTGTAAAAGAACACACTGGCGCTTATGGTCAAGGAGTGGAATACGCATATACTATGGTACATAAAGCGCCTGCAAGCAGAAAAATATGAAACAAGAAGGAGTAACTGATGGAGTAACTCATACAGGGAACACGATGGATGCTGGCGGTCCAGTAACAACGATTGTTACATGGGAAATTCAAGAAGGTAGAGAAAAACAGTTTGAAGCGTGGAGACATGAAATCGAAGCTGCCGCCACTAAATTTACCGGGCATTTGGGCGTAAATCTAATAGTTCCCAATAACGGATCCAGAGAGTATACTGTTGTTTTTCGCTTTGATACGATTGAGCATCTACGTGCTTGGCAAGAATCAGATATTCGTCGAGATTTGTTAAATAAGGCAGAACGATTTCAAGCTACTAATCCAACTTACAAAAGTGAAAGCAGTTTAGCGTATTGGTTTGTTACTCCGAAAACGCCAGTTCCACCGCCAACATGGAAAATGTCTATTGTTACCGTTCTTGGTGTATGGCCTCTTAGCATTTTGGTTCCGATGGTGTTAGGACCTATTATAAAAAATATGAATCACATTATGTCAGCTTTTTGTGTTTCTGTATGTATAGTGTCCTTGCTATCATGGGTAGTAATGCCGATTTTCGGTAAAATATTTCATCCCTGGTTACAGAATAATAGGAAGTAGACGAGGTGTGAACATGAATCTACCGGATATGATCTTATATAACGGAAAAATCACTACCCTTGACCCATCTCAACCTGAGGTATCGGCTATTGCCATAACTGATGGTTTAGTCACTGGCGTAGGTGGAGATGAGCTTCTCGATAGTGCCACAGAAAAAACTAAAAAAATAGACCTTAAAAGAAAGAGAGCTATTCCGGGCTTGAATGACTCTCATATACACGTTATTCGTGGCGGTCTTCATTATAATATGGAATTGCGCTGGGAAGGTGTGCCATCACTTGCTATTGCTCTGGAAATGCTTAGAGAGCAGGCAAGGCGTACACCTGCTCCTCAGTGGGTAAGAGTAGTTGGAGGTTGGTCTGAATTTCAATTTAAAGAAAGACGGATGCCAACTTTGGAAGAGATTAATGCTGTTTCTGAAGACACGCCTGTCTTTGTGCTACATCTTTACGATCGAGCACTTGTAAATCGTGCAGGGCTACGCGCACTGGGATACACAAAAGATACCCCAGACCCACCGGGCAGTTTAATTGAGCGGGATAAACGAGGTAATCCAACGGGTCTTTTACTTGCCTATCCTAACGCTGCTCTTCTTTATTCAAGTTTGGGTAGAGCACCGAAACTTAGTTTGGACGACCAGATTAACTCAACTCGCCATTTTATGCGTGAATTAAATAGATTAGGTATCACAAGCGCCATTGACGCAGGTGGTGGATTCCAAAATTATCCTGATGATTACAAAGTTGTTGAACATTTAGCCGAGAAGGATCAATTAACTTTGCGTATTGCGTATAATCTATTTACGCAAAATCCAAATCATGAATATGAAGACTTTGCTTCATGGGCAAAAATTGTTTCTCCGGGTCAAGGAAATGATAAGTATAAAATGAATGGTGCCGGAGAAATGTTAGTATTCTCGGCAGCCGATTTTGAAAAATTTCAAATGCCGCGGCCCGAACTAACTACTGTGATGGAAGCTGACTTAAAGAAAGTAATTTCTCTATTGGTGGAAAACCGTTGGCCATTCCGTTTACATGCAACTTATGAAGAGTCAATAACACGTTTCTTAAATGTTTTTGAGGAAGTCAACAGAGAAATTCCTTTTAATGGTCTACGGTGGTGGTTTGACCATGCAGAAACAATCTCAGATCGAAGTATGGAACGTGTTAAGGCTTTAAATGGCGGTATTGCCATCCAAGACCGCATGGCTTTCCAAGGTGAATACTTTGTTGATTTATACGGAAAGGAAGCTGCAAAGCGTACTCCTCCAATTTATCGTATGCTAGACTTGGGGATACCTGTTGGCGCCGGTAGTGATGCAACCAGGGTTTCCAGCTATAACCCTTGGGTTGCTCTTTACTGGATGGTTGCTGGAAAAACAATTGGTGGTCTTTCGATATACGATGAAAAGAATAAACTTGACAGAAAAGTAGCCCTGGAGCTATATTCCAAAGGAAGTGCGTGGTTCTCTGGTGATGAAGTTAAAAAGGGAACCCTTGCAGTAGGTCAGTTTGCTGATATTGCTGTATTGTCTGCTGACTACTTTACTGTGCCAGAAGAAGAAATCAAAGACCTTGAATCATTACTCACCATTATGGGTGGACAGATTGTTTATGGAAATGATGAATTTAAAAATTTATCACCTGAATTGCCGCCAGCATCACCTGATTGGGCACCGACGGGAGTATATGGTTATGGTGGAGCTAACCTAGCCCTCAATATACTTTCTCACGATGCCCATGATCACAAGTCACATCGTTGCAGTAACCCTCTCCATCAACACACTCATACCGTAATAGGTAAAGATGGAACTAAATGGGGTATTGGTTGTACTTGCTTTGCTTTCTAATAAGGGTTTGGGGCCGAGGACGGACCCAAATAGTAATGGTAATAACAGGATCAAAAACGAGGCTGACTCAAAAGGTCGATAAATACGACTTTTTTGAGTCAGTTTTTTATTTCCATTCCGTTTTTAGGGTTAATTTGATAAGCCAGCGATAATGGCTAAGAATAAACTCGCAACGGTTAAACTAATAAACGCATGCCATTTCCACCAAGAGACTCCTAAAACGATGATCACAATTGCTGCCAATGTGACGAGCAGTAAATACATATCCATACCGACTCCACTTTTCAAATTTACTTAGATTTTCTACTTCATTATGTTTTATAAATGTTCGTGTGTTTGAGTAATCGAAATGAAATACAGGATTAACTCTTATTTCTTTACCACTGCATGTCCACCAAATTTCATTGCGCAGGGCTGCCACGACTTTCCCTGTAAATGTATCGTCAGGTCTCGAAAAAGATGGACTATATTTGGGAGTTAATTGGAGTGGCGAGCGGGCAACAGGTTATGATGTGAAGCCAAGGGAAGTTTTGGAACGGATTAAAAATGAATTGAAAAATTCCGCTTATTAAAGTAACGGGTGCAATTCTGCAACAAGAATTGTGCTCTTTCTTTATGTAAAGGGCCAGATTGTGGAGGAAACAATAAGAGTAAGAATAATGATTCAAGACTGTTTGTGAATTGATTCACTTAAATCAACTGGTCAGGTTAGCCGAATAAGAAAATGGTAAAATAGAGATTAATTTATGTTAATATTTGGAGGTAATTCGATATGTCAGTTAAACGTAGGTTCAAAGGTATAGAATATAGAGAGATATGGAAGGGAGAGGAAGCGGTGTTACATTTCAATTTAATTGTAATACCGATATTAGGAGTATTATGGTTTTTAAGTTTCACAACTTTTTTGAAGAACTTAAAAATGATAAAAGCACTCATAATCAAACAGTGTTAGGAGCTGTCTTAACCTTTATTTTTATTGCAGCAATATGCTATTTTACTACGATGTTATTCTAAATGAAATACTTTTTCTGTTATGTTTTCATGTGAAAAAAACCATCAGTAAAAAATACAGACAGCTTGGAAAAGAAACTTATTTTTCAGGTGATTTAAAACAAGGCATTCAATGTCAAAGATACTTAAATAAAATTTTTGAATGGCAGTGGGCACAAAATTAATAATCCTATAAATAAGTGATTTAACTTTTCTGTAATGACTGATTCAAGCGTTTAACTGTTTGTGGGTAACTTATGCCTAACTCTTTGCCTCAGTCCCTTAAACTCCCCTTAGGAAAGTCATATATTACCCATAACAGCCGTTTTTTCCTTGAAGTAAAGAGCAGAAAATATTTTGGACCTTTTAAATTTCTTTCAATGTAACAAAACCTCTATTACTTTTACTCGAGAACAAAAAAAGCTGCATTCGCAGCTAATACTTTTTTAAACTTTAGCACCCGTAATTCCTCATTCTTGGTCCTGAATAAATTTAACGGCATTTAAACCAATCATTTGGGAAGGCATGGAAGTGTTGCCATCTGGTAAAATGGGGGATATGGAAAGATCGGCGACTTTTAGGTTCTTGGTGCTAAAGACATTTAGATTTCCATCTACAACGCCGTCACGAATACTCCTGGCCATCTTGCATTGACCTCCAAAGTGGAAGATATTGCGATAAGAAGCCCTTACGTAACTTTCTAATTGTTTACGCTGTTCTTCCTTATTGCTTATCTCAAAGATTTCTTCAGGTGGATATACCACTTTATAAATGCCTTCAGGGTCGAGTTCACGTGCCTTCTTCATAATGTGGAAGGTCTCAATAAACTGATCAACCATGAAATCGAGGTCATCAGGATCTCCAAGTGGATTTAGGTCGACGGAAGGATAGGCCTCAGGATCGCTGTGTGCGGCCAATATAGTACCCCTACTTTTTGGGTTTAGGTCAAATAGGCCAATGCTCATAATATTGCTCTGCTTTTTAGGATCAAAACCCCAATTATTAACCAGTACATCTTGAGTGGGGAGAAACGTTGGTGTTGGGGATCCATATATTTGAAGGCGTCGGCCTCCACTTCTGCCGTCTCCTTTAAAAGCTCCCAGTGGAAATGGATTGTCTGGGTCTGCAGACATGAGATCTAAAATCCGCTTGGTTTTAACTTCTACTCCCATTCCCGTCGTAAAATGGGCTTGAAAGTTATGCCCCACATTGGGGCTGTTTATTAGTGTTTCAATACCTGCTCTAGCCAGATCATCCGGGTTCCCTATTCCAGAACGCTGTAATATAACAGAGGAAAAATTGCCTGCACTAACAATAATCCCCTTCTTAGCGTATACTCTATTTGATTTACCGTTTCGGACAAATTCAACGCCAACCGCAATTTGAACTCTTCCATCATCTTCAAATAGAATTTTATTCACGGTTGTTTTAGCCAAAACAACTAAATTTCTGCGACCAACTCCATCTTCATCTGGATGGAACTCATTTCCTTGTGTCACAATTTTTCTATTTAAATATCCTGTGGCAGTGGATGAACGAACGAAGTGTCCATTCACTTCCTTATTTAAAAATTGTGATTTAAAAAATGTACAATCCCTAATACCAGTATTGTAATCCTCGACAATGGGAATATTTAATACATCTGATGCTGCTTTTGCTAACGTAACGGTAAGCCCAGCCTTGGGAATGGTTTGTTGTCTAACAAAAATGGGGCCGTTTCTTCCGCGTTCTTCGGGTTCTTGCGTCTTTCCTGTATAGGTTTCATTTTTTATGAATAAAGAACAGACATTGTTATAACTCCATTGAGATCCAACTATTTGTGCCCACTCATTATAAAGTTCACTGCTTCCCCGTACAGCATACATGGCATTATGCTCAGAGCTTCCCCCGATCGTTCTGCCGCTTGATATTCTAAGCTGCTGACTCCCAATACTTGGCTCTACATTTGTAAACATATTAAATGAATGCCTATTATCAGAAGCCAAAATCCCTGATACAGCACCAGAAGGACTGCTTAGCTCTTTAACCATATTTGTTCCTGGTTCCAGGACAATTACAGAGTTTGTTATGTCATCCGATAATTTTTTTGCAATTACCCCACCAGCAGTTCCAGCACCGACTACAATAAAATCAAAGGTATTTTTTGCGGACATTTAAACATTCCTCTCCAAAGCATTTTAAGTCTGATTAATCCCCTTATTATATAGGTATGAGAATATCCACCTTTGTGTGAGTGTCCATGTTACTCATGGATAGCTAGGTATGTGAAAATATAAATTTATGAATAGATGTTAAAATGTAATATTCAAAAGTTAGGAAGTGATTATATGGACAAAAAATCTATACATTATACGATTGAGCCTCCTGATAACTTTGAGCAATTACTAAACATATATGAATCTTTAGGATGGAATTCACTTAATTTAACAGTTAAAGATTTGGAACAAATGTGCATTCAAAGTTGGTATGCAATATATGCTTTTGATAAGCAACAATTAGTTGGTATGGGACGAGTTATTTCGGATGGTGTAATAACTGGAATTGTATGTGGAGTGTGTGTGCTACCAAGCTATCAGTCTGAGGGAATTGGAAAAGAAATAGTGAAACGAATTATTCAACATTGTGAGCAAAATCGGGTAATTCCTCAACTTATGTGTGTAGAAGGTTTAGAAACATATTATGAAACTTTTGGATTTAAGAAATTTAGCATTGGTATGACAAAGAATATAAATCGATAAATTTAAATTAATTTGTTGTAGGGGCTTTGGCAGAAAAACTGCGGTTTTCTGCCAAAGCCCCTTGTAGAACTAACGATGTTTTTCCGTTTGAATGTTCAACGATCGGGCGCGATTGTTGAGGATTAAAAGCCTAATTCCTCGTTAAAAATACGGAGGGATTAGGCGTTTTTTCTTTCAAAATCCTTAACGTTGTAAATCCCAACCTTCTTGGTGTTATCCCCTTGGCAACTAGTGGTAAATCCCGTGGCAATCGATGGTAAAAAACATTGCAGAAGTGATACTTTCTTATCGCTGTAATCATTGGTCGATTTACCTGTACCCGGCAGTCCTTCAAGAAAGATCAGCATACCTTTTCTCCTAAAGAATATCATTTTAAAAATATAATCATATTTTCCACAAAAAAGGCATTTTCCTTCCTAATAGTGAAATTTCCCTAGAATTGGCAGGATAAAAGTATTTTTCATAGAATTGATTACCAGGAACTTTTAATTGAGGGTGAACTAGGTTGGATTTTCGGTTTCAATGGAAAATGAGCGTAAGAAGCAATGTGTTGAATAAAAAGAAAAAAAGATTCATACAGGCTAGTATTTTCATTGTTGGTTTATTTGTTATCGCCTTAGTTTTTCCTACTTGGACACCACCTATAAAAGGGGGCAATAGCATTAGTACGTTAGAGCAGATAGAAATAAATGGGGCCAAATTAGAAGTGATGATTAGAGGGCACGACCGTTCTAATCCCATTATTCTGTTTGTTCATGGCGGGCCGGGTTGTTCGGAAATACCTTATGTAAGGAAGTATCAAGATTTACTTGAAAAGAATTTCACGATTGTGCACTATGATCAGCGAGGCAGCGGGAAATCCTATCACTTCTTTGAGGATTATACGAATCTATCAACCGATGTTCATGTGAATGATCTTTTGGCATTGACAGACTATTTTACGAAAAAGTTGGGACAAAAAAAGGTCCTTTTAATTGGCCATTCATTTGGAACCTATATTGGCATGAAGGCTGCAAGCATTGCCCCTGAAAAATTTTCCGCTTACATTGGAATTGGGCAAGTTTCCGATCCAATCCAAAGTGAATTGGACAGTTTAAATTTTACCATCCATCAGGCTGAAGTAGCCAAAAACAAGAATGACGTAGAAAAGCTGGAGAGTCTAAAATCCACAATTGAAACTGGGGAATCACTGACACCAAGAGGTTTCGTGCGTAAATATGGTGGAGCGGCAAGGCTGATTAATGATAACATGGATTATTTTTGGGGATTTCTGTTAAGCCCTGAGTATAACTTACTTGACGTCATTCGTTATGCAAGAGGAGTCTCACTCTCGCAAGATATCTTATTACCCGAAGAAAGAATGCAAAATATTACGAGTCTAGTGGATCGTTTGGATATACCTTGTTTTTTTGTCATGGGGAAGTTCGATTATATGACGTCCGTTAATGCTGCAAAAGATTACTTCAATAAAGTGGAAGCGCCGGTAAAGGATTTTGTTATTTTTGATCAATCCGCCCATTATCCACAATTTGAGCAAAAAGAGCAGTTTGCCGATTGGTTAAACAAAACATGGGCTGTGCTAAAAAAATAAGGAACGGATGTTGGGACAGACCCGCCTCATAAATTCCCTATATATTCGCTGAACAATTTCTAAAAAATTCTCTCACAGCAAGAATTAAAAAATGTTCTAAATAATTAGTAAATATGGTAAAATACGCCTATATAATAAATGATGGAGGGTTATTAAATGAGTGAAATAGTATGGGGGAGTCCAGCTAGTTTATTTTGTCTAGGTTTTTTCTTTGCAGGGTTGGGAGTTTTTATTAATCTTTCTAGGATATCTAAAAAATAATTAATGGCTGCAAAATTACTTGCAGTTTTTTTATGCTTCAATCCTGACAAATTCCAAGAGCTGGTAAAATAGGAGAGAGAGACGTGGATTCCAATCAAATAGTAAAGAGAGGGTTGTCATGATAAAGAACTTAACTATTATGGCTTTGCTTTTAGTGGCATTAACTGGATGTGGAGCCAATCATACTGGAGTGCTTGATACATCTAAGTTGAAAAGAGTAGAGTACGAAGATCTCAAGGAAGAGGATGTAAAAAAGGTACCGATTCTCTATTATGCTTCCACTTTGAAGGTAGGCAGGAAAGCACTTCCCTATGAAATGAAATTACCTAAAAAATTCCCTTTTAAAGTGTATCAATATGGATTCAACATTCAGGATTTGAAACACGACGGAAAGCATCTACGGGCTATCTTTATTGCTGATGTTAAAGAGGAAAATGCCAAATTTCAGTTCCAAATTGAAGCAAGCCATCCAATTGTGAAAAACAAATTAATAAATGTGACTGAAATAAACTTGGCTGATGATGTCCACGGAGAATACAAAGGAAACTCATTGTACTTCCAATTGGAGGGTGTCTCCTACAAAATTATCTACTGGAATGAAGAAATCTCGGAGGAACAAAAACAAAAGGAAATCATTGATATGGCTAATGAGATTATACATAACTAATGAAACAAATCTAGGGGTGTCAGTTTCTTTATATCTATGAGGGCAATATTCTTCGCTGTGAGGATATTGTCCTTTTTATTCGAGGAACAATTTATCATTTTTTTTCCTTGTTGACAGTAAAATGGGATAGTAATAACTTTCTGATTACATTTTTTTGAAATTGGCTGTGTTAAAAGAGAATGTTGATTTCCGTTCCAGGCGCGAGCGGTTCGCGGGGCGGGCGGTGAGCCTCCTCGGCGAATTCCGCGCCTGCGGGGTCTCACCTGTCCCGCTGCTCCCGCAGGAGTCTCGCGCCTTCCACTCCAATCAACATTGTGCTCAAAATCAACAATATTCTTTAACACAGCCTAGAAATTAAGGAGGTAAAATGAAGAAGAAAACTACTAAGCTAGTACTTATTTTCTTAACATTCCTCTTGATAAGTTCAATACTGCTTGTATTAGTTTCCACAATAATACTTTCCCCGCAATATGTTTTTAGGACAATCATAAATGGAGATTCGGATGTAATGGATTACAAAGTATTTCCGAGGCGGATTATTCTAAAAAGCTCCCAGCCGTATCATTACAAATACAACCTGGACGAATCCTTAAAAAAGATGTCAATAGACTATATGTATAAAGAAAGAGGCAGAACAACGCGATTGGATACCTTTCTAAAGGAAACAAATACCACTTCTTTTATCATTGTCCATGATGACAAAGTAGTGCTAGAAGAATATTTCAACGGATATGACAAGGACACTGTTAATACATCTTTCTCAATGGCTAAGTCAATCGATTCTTTGTTAATTGGAATGGCGATTGAAGATGGTTATATAAAAAATGAAAAGCAATCGATTGCTGATTATATAATCGAGTTCAAAGGAACAAATATGGAGAGGATTACAATTGAAGATTTACTTCTGATGCGTTCAAGCATCAGCTACGAGGAAGGAAATATCTGGTTTAGCGACGATGCCAAAACGTATTATATGCCGGATTTACGTAATTTAGCGTTGACTCATACTAATCTGACTATAAAATACCAAGGTAAATTTCATTATAACAATTACCATCCTTTATTACTTGGCATTATACTGGAGCGCAGTACGGGTAAACATGTATCGGAATATTTCCAGCAGAAAGTTTGGGATAAGATTGGAGCCGAAAATGATGCTTCATGGAGTCTAGACAGTAAACTGACTGGTTTTGAAAAGATGGAGAGCGGTATTAATTTCAAAGCTATTGACTTTGTAAAGATAGGCAGCATGTTACTTCATGGTGGAACGTGGAATGAGCAGTATATACTGAATGAAAAATGGATAAAGCTGTCTACACTAAGCGAATTCCCCTTAAATAGAGATGAATATAAAGGCTCATTCTTAGAAAATAAAAATATCGGATATAAATACATGTGGTATAGTACACAAAATAATAATGGGAGTTTAGACTATTTTGCGATGGGAAAGTATGGACAGTATCTATATATCTCTCCGAAAAACAATATTGTTATTTTACGGACGGGTAAATCGCTAGGAAATGTAGATAGCTGGGAGGATATTTTTAAAGAAGTATCTTTAAAAGTAGGTAAAGATAAATCCAATCATAGAAATTAACAAGCCAAAAATAACAAGAATGTATAAAAACTTGTATATTTTTGGCTTGTTAAAATTTGAGCGTGCGATCTAGTATCCGGAATGGGACATGGGATTGTCCCTTTGTCCCCCTTGCCTAAAAAATATTATAGTGTTATAATTCGATAGTGTGATAGCATGGTAACGCACTAAAGTGAATTTACAATCGAATTAAGGTGGTTTTTTTCATATGAAACGTCTAGTATCTATAGGTCTAGTGATCGCAGCGGTATTTTCTGTTTTAACAGCCTGCTCGAATAATACATCAGGGGATAAGGAAAAGGGTGATCAAACGCTGGTAATCGGTATCGACGATAAATTTGCTCCGCTGGGATTCCGCGACGAGGCTAATAATATTGTTGGTTTTGATATTGACTATGCAAAAGCAGCTGCTGAAAAGATGGGTGTGAAGGTTAAATTCCAGCCTATCAACTGGAAAACAAAGGAATCTGAACTAAGCAGCGGCCGGATTGATTTTATCTGGAATGGTTATACAATCACCGATGAACGTAAGAAAAAGGTTCTTTTTACAAAGCCCTATTTAAAAAATGCTCAGGTTGTGGTCACACTGGCCGATTCTAAGTTATCCAAACTGGCAGATTTAGAAGGCAAAGTGGTCGGGCTGCAGTCATTATCATCTGCTTCGGATGCCTTGGATGCGAATCCAATAAAATCCAAGATTAAAAATGTGACGGAGTTCTCCGATAATGTGATGGCCTTGAATGATTTAAAAAGCGGCCGATTAGATGCGGTTGTGATTGATGAAGTTGTGATTGATTATTACATGACAAAAGAGCAGGGGACGTTCAAAGTACTTGATGAATCCCTCTCTCCTGAAGAATATGGAGTAGGCGTGAAAAAAGGGAACGAGGAACTGCTGAACAAACTGCAAAAAGCACTCGATAAAATGAATGAAGACGGCACGGCCGCTGAAATTTCGAATAAATGGTTTGGTGAAGATAAAGTAGTAAAGTAATGATAAATAGGAAGCAAAACAGGATTCCAAAGGGACCCTGTTTTGTTTTTGGAGGAATCCTGTTATGTCGTTTGAGTATATTACAACTATCCTTAAGCCGATGCTGGAAGGGGCACAAATGACGATTCTTTTGTTTGTGATTGCCATTGTTGTGTCGATTCCGCTGGGCTTTTTGTTAACCTTAGGTGTAAAAAGCAGCTTCAAGCCGCTATCTTGGCTAGCACAAGGTTTTATTTATGTGATGCGCGGGACACCGCTCTTGCTTCAGTTATTAGTGATCTGTTTTGGGCTGCCAATGATTCCGGGCATCGGGGAATATTTGGTGCTGGACCGCTTTGTGGCTGCTTGTATAGGGTTTATCCTTAATTATGCTGCCTATTTTGCTGAGATTTTCCGCGGCGGACTTTTGGCCATTGATAAAGGACAGTATGAGGCTGCACAAGTTCTCGGTTTTTCTAAATGGCATATGACGACAAGGATCATTCTGCCGCAAATGTTTCGTATTGCCCTTCCTGCTGTGGCAAACGAATCGGTGACACTTGTCAAGGATACGGCCCTACTTTATGCCGTTGCGGTTCCGGAATTATTGCATTATGCAGAGACAGCAGTCAATCGTGATTTTACGATTATTCCTTTTGCTGTAGCGGGTGTTATTTATCTGCTGATGACGCTTGTATTAACGCTGTTCTTTAAATGGATCGAGCGGCGGTTTAGATTTGAATAAGGAGGGAGAATGAGGATGGCAATCATTGAAGTTTCTAATCTCAAAAAGTCGTATGGCAATCTGGAAGTCTTAAAACAGATTAGCTTTGATGTTAATAAAAACGATGTAGTGGCTGTGATTGGCCCCTCCGGATCTGGGAAAAGTACGATGCTCCGGAGTCTTGTCCACCTAGAAAAAATTGATGGAGGCAGTATTCGGGTTTCCGGTGATGAGCTTGTAAAGGACGGAGTTTACTCAAAACCGCAGGAAATCAAGCAGATTACCACCAAGATGGGAATGGTGTTTCAGCACTTTAATCTGTTCCCGCACCTAACAGTCAAAGAGAATTTGGAAATGGCTCCACGATTAGTGAAAAGGGAGTCTGCTTCCGATATAAGGAAGCGAAGCAGCGAGCTTCTCCAGAAGATTGGGCTTACGGGCCGGGAAAGTGCTTACCCTGCTCATTTATCAGGCGGCCAAAAACAAAGGGTAGCCATTGCCCGGGCGTTGATGATGAATCCTGATATTCTGCTGTTTGATGAGCCTACTTCGGCGCTGGATCCCGAGTTAACCGGCGAAGTCCTGCAGGTGATGAAGGACCTGGCAGAAGAACACATGACAATGATTGTCGTCACCCATGAGATGGGATTTGCAAAAGAAGTAGCCAACCGTGTTATTTTTATGGACAATGGAGAAATTATTGAATCCGGTCATCCTTCTGATGTATTGACCAACCCGCAATTCGAACGGACGAAGGCGTTTTTAAATCGTTGATGGTGGTGCCGTAGAAGCGTGACGAAGGTATTTATATAGTAACAATTCAGGGTTCAGTCCGGCTATTTTAACTGCAGGGCTGAACCCTTTTACGTAGGGGTACATGATTTTTTAAGCATTTGGGCCAAATTTAATATCCATGTAATATGCAATGCTGGATATGGCACAAATTCTAGTGCAGCCGCCAACCATAGTTCCTGTTTACAAAGGCTCTGTTATAACTGAATGTTGATTTCACTGTGTTTGAAAAATAAACGGTAAAATTCCGTTTAAATTGGGAAATACCCATATTTCCTTAAAAATAAAGGGAGTACTTCCGTTTATATTATCCAAATCGTTGGATTTTTCCTTATTTAGAGCAGTTAATCGGAATATCTCCGCTTATTTCTGCTTCTTAAGCTTCCTCTATATACATTAGCCGGAAATTCTCCGCCTATGAATTTTCATACCTACACGAAAATCAACAATGAATAATAACAGAGCCGTAATAAAAGTAATTTTTAGCCTGGAGGATTCATATTTCACAATCTAGTCAAAACTTTGTTGCAGATTTGTGAATAACATCACATACACCTTTTTTAACTTGGATAAAGTGTTAATGTATAAGTGTAGTAAGAAACAAACAAACAAGGTCTTGTGAAATAGTGAACAAACTAATTTTAATCCTAAGGGGATGGAGTATTATGTTAAATTTTTTAAGAAAAAATACTATTGCTGCAGGGGTTTTAGCGATCATTCGGATTTATATAGGTTATCAATTTATACATGCAGGTTTTGCAAAAATAACAAGCGGCGGATTTGATGCAAGTGGGTTCTTAAAGGGAGCGATCGCTTCTAGCACAGGAGAGCACCCAGCAGTTCAAGGCTGGTGGGCAGCATTTCTAGAGCATATTGCATTGCCAAATGCTGATCTGTTTTCTTTCTTAGTGCAATGGGGCGAATTATTAGTCGGAATTGCGTTAATCCTAGGCCTTCTTACTAACTTTGCAACACTAATGGGATTGGTGATGAATTTCTCTTTCTTGTTCAGCGGCACGGTGAGCACTAACGGCCAACTGATTCTTTTAGCCTTCTTCGTTCTCGTTGCAGGAGCAAATGCTGGCAAATTCGGCTTAGACCGATATGCAATGCCTTATGTACGCAAATATTTTACAGTTAAAGGTAATCATAGAAAAGGTACAACCGTTGCTTAATTACTATATAAGTAGTCGAGAAAAGGCATTCGAATATTAACTTATTCGGATGCCTTTTGTCTATTCAGTCTCTGCCCAAATCTCAGATGCCTTTTGCCACTATTTGAAATGCACATTAACGTAAAAACTCGACATAAAATGTGCTGCACCCCAATTGTTAGTTATGTCTAACAATAGGAGTGCAGCACAAAAAGTTGGCGAGTTTTCTTGACTCATACTACATACGCAGACCTTGCTAAACACTTTAAAGCGGACTATTATTTAATTCCTTTAAAGTGCTAATTATTTGAAAAATTTGCCCCCGATGGTGTGATTCATGTTCTATAAGGTGGTAGATCACCCATTCCGGTGTCACATCATAGTGGGTAAGACTTCTTGCGGTTCGCCAATCCTTTACGTCCATAGAACGAAAATGGAAAAGCAATTCATCACGCACCGATTTTAGACGATGTAAATGTTCTTCGATATTTTGACCCTCAATGTGCGTTAAAGTGTTATCGCTATTTCGGTCTTCTAGAGGAAATAACGAGCGAATCTTTGGATTCCATTTACCGCCAAGAACTTCTTCATACAGCCAGTCAGCTTCAATTAGTGCAATATGGTATAGCAATGATCCGATTGAGTGCCCGCCATTTAGTCTTTTATCAAGAAAATCTTGATTCAATCCCGATACTCTTTTTAAAAGCGGTCTCCTTACATCCTCTAGGCACCATACCCATCGACCAATCTCTGGTTCAAAATCTGGCAACGGTACTACGATTAAATCCTCTCTCTTCATCGCTTCAATCCCCCAAAATATGGGCTCACGCAGTTTATAGGGGTAATTATACGTTTACCCTTAAATTACATACACCCCGTTAAATGCCATCACCTTTTTCAAAAAACATCGCCCCCTTCAATCGTGTTAAGGTAAATTATACCATCTGGAATGTATTATTGTAAAAGGGAAAAGGGAAGGGACGAGTAGACAGGCTCCTTGTCTTAATTCACTGATTAGATGAAGGCCAACTCGTTGTGTTTGTAGTAGGGATTAGTCCTTCAAAGGCTTGATGAAGGACTAATCGCAGCTTTTCTATAAGGAATTAGTCCTTCATTTAAGAAAAACAATAAATCCACTCCCAAATCCGGGAGTGGATTTTCGCTATTGTATCGTGCAAGGGCAAAGGCAAAGGCATTCCTTACTCGCCTACCCCGATCTTAATAAACGAATACTGAAAATTTTCATCACCCGAAATAACATGAAAGATCGGTGTTGCCTGCTCCAGTTTATGCTCCTCGATGTAATCGAATAGCAGTTTATAGCCAGCTTCTGTCTTGGCCTCGATGTTTTCCGCAGGGCAAAGCGAGACCATGTTTTCGATGCTGAAATAGCTGTGGAAGCGCATGTCGTCCCTGGGTTCAATCCAGTCATCCTCCATTGGCATGTAAAACTCTGCATTCACCATCTCATCGAGCGGGACATTGTGGATGGAGTAGAAGAGCGGGCCGCGCACTGCTGCCTTCAGAGAGCCGACATCGTTTAAAAAATCTTCAAGGGCCTCATTCATATCTAGATAATGGAAGCGATATTTTCGCGAAAGGACATTGGAAAAGCGGATGGAATCGTTTGGGTTAATCATCCAACCGCCCCTTTGTGATCGGTGCATAAATATCAATGATTCCGCCGCCGTATACATCTAAATAAATATGGTAAAATGGCTCTTGCAAATCAAAGCGGAACTCGTCGGCACAAGCCCGCAGTATCTCATAGGATTCTTCCAGGTCTTCCTCTAAATCAGCATGGCGCAAAATCAGGCAGTCGGTAAACTCCCATTTCGGATAGAACTGATATTTCCCATTTTCCCCAAGCTCAATCGGGGCATTCACCGGCAAGTAAAAGGTATAATCGGCCAAATCGGTTTTCGGGTCATAATTGGCAAATTGATAGATGACTGGGCCTGTCCCATATAGACCGCTTTTGATGACAGCATTTCTTAATTCAACTGCACTTACAAACCATTCTTCCGATTTACATGTGGCTGTCGCGCTTATCACATTATGAAAAACAACCGGTTTCCGTTTAATATTCATCGTTTCAAACCTCGTTCTGCTAGTTTTTTAGGCGGCTTTTTCGAAAAGGAATCAAACCGGCATTTACAGTAGGCTAATAGAAAAAACTCCGGCCAGGCGATGGCAATAAAGTACTGCATCAGGGCAAAGGCACCCAGCAGGATGTAGATTTCAGTGAAACCACTACCATTGCTTGACAGCGTTTTGATAATCGAACCCCCAAAAATCGTAGCTCCGATGATAAACGATAGACTTATATGACCTTTGGATGTTTGAAAATCGTAGAGTAATTTCCCGCCTTTTTGGAAGGCACCTTTTTTAACTCGAATAATTGCCCGCCAGGTCGAAAGGAATAAATAGACCAGTCCGCCGCCAATCAGAACATAGCCTGTGGTCCACATATAGTCTGGAGCAAGGCGGTCTTCAAGAGCGAGGAAATAGACCTTATAAAAATCAAGTGAAAATTTTAAACCGATGATGGCAAGTAAAATGGATTGGATCTTTTGAAATTTATATGTATTTTTTGAAAATGTGAAAAAGATCGCAATCACGAGCTGTGCCAGTATTAAATAAATATCGATTCTGATAAATCGAATCCAGGCATCACGAATAAACATCATGGAGTCGGCTCCCACGGTCACTACTATGGTGGAAACCGCGCTGATTAAAAAAGTGACCCAAAAAAAGGCAGAGATGCGATCGGGGCTTAACCGCCCGTTCGCCACTGTCTTCAGTTCATAGAAATCTGTTTCGTTACTATTTTTTAACATAAGATGCTCCTACCAGAAGATTTTTTTAATCGAATTGGATATCTTGTTTCCAATTGCTTTTGCCGTCTTAATCGGGTGGTGGGCAATGTCCTTTACCCGGTCGGTAACACTTTCCGCCGGCGGTCCGCCAAATTTATAATTGGCAGCGGCATTGATTGTAAATCCGACAAGTCCCCCAACAACGGTGCCAACAGGAGGGAGGAAGAAGGAACCTGCAACTGCGCCTAACGCCGTTGCCCCGCCTGCCATCCCGATATCAACGCCAAGGTTGACGCCAAACTCTTTTACCTTCGTTGAGTTATAGTTCCATTGTCCGGTATGCTTATCTTGGAAACTGTCCTGAAAATCACTCCACACGGTGAGACCTGTTCCGAGAATCCCCAGGGCTTTTCCGGTGTTCGCCAGGCCTTTGACATTGTTCCAGCCTTTAAAATCGTCCCAGACCTTCACTCCGCCAACAAACCCATCTTTTGCCGCTCTTCCCACGAGCTTCACTTGATCTTGGCCAATGTTTCGGACCGCTTGATTTAAGTCATCAAACCGGGTGCCGATAAATTTATTGCGGTTGTTAAAAAAACGGCCGCGATTTTCGTCATAAAGCGCCACGCCCTCATTCACTAATCTTGTTACGAAAGGCCGGTTCCATTTAGCTGTTCCGCTGAGGTTTTGCTTCATTAAGTTATAGTACTTTGAAAAATCCTGGTGGCTGCCTACTTTTCCTCTTACGACCTTAATGAGAACTTTTCCATCTTTACGAAACATCCTGAAGGAAAGCCCCTTACCGGCACGAAGAAAGGTTCTCGGGTTAATGGCCATAGCAGAAGCGCCCAGCATGAAATTGCGGACCAGCACTTTCCAGTCATTTGAGCCGGTGATTTTTTTCTCGGCTGCATCATAGTAATTGGCTGATTGTTTTAAAAAGCTGTCTAATTCCATTACTTGTTTCGTAAGTTTATCGAGGGAAGTGTTAACAGCCTGGAGTCTGCCGCTGAGATTTTTTCGTGCTAAGATGCGGCTGTCGATTTGATGGGTGGTGGATTGCAGGCTGGTTTTGGCCGTTATTAATTTTTGCGATTGATGCTGGACAAGGCTGCTGTTTTGCTCAACGCTGCCAGTATGGATTTTGAGTTGAGACATGTTTCCGTTTTCACCTCCAGAGTCCATTCGATCCTTATGGATTTGCCTTGGCTTTAGCATCGGCTTTTGCTTTTGCCTCAGCTTCAGCCTTTGCTTTCGCTTCCGCTTCGGCCTTCGCCTTCGCTTCTGCTGCTTTTTTCTCTTCTATTTCCCTATGTATTTCATTTGCTGTACTTTGAATATCGTGTCCAATGGAGTCTAATTCGGTTGCCAACCGGGAAAGCTCTGTTGTCAAGTTGTCAAAATGATGATTAATGTAGGTCATTTCAGTAGCCTTCCAGCTGTTGCCAAGGCTTCCCTTCACAACATTCAAACTGTTTTTACTTCCTCTTATATCTGCAGCAATATCATTGACCCGTCTGCCTTGATTAAGGGCATTGCTTAGATTAAATTCCATAATTTTTCATCACCTCCTCCTATTGTATTATTTCTGACTAGATTTTTTTGGAAAAAGGCGAAAAATGAATCATTTTTCCTATGAGCAAAGGAGAAAGGTCCTAGGTACGAGGATGCGGTGGCTGGGCGCGATATTGAGTAGAAACGGGTTCCAATAGCACTTATTAGATACCCTTTTGCAAGATTATTGAGTAGAAACGGGTTCCAATAGTGTTTATTGGATACCCTTTTGCAAGATTATTGAGTAGAAACGGGTTCCAATAGCGCTTATTAGATACCCTTTTGCAAGATTATTGAGTAGAAACGGGTTCCAATAGCGTTTATTAGATACCCTTTTGCAAGATTGTTTAGTAGAAACGGGTCCCAATAGCGTTTATTAGATACCCTTTTGCAAGATTATTGAATAGAAACGGGTTCCAATAGCGTTTATTGGATACCCTTTTCAAGACATTCTAGTAAAAATGGGGGTCCAATAAGCTTTATTGGGTAATTTTTAATTCTTATAGTCGCCTTTTCCTCCGATTGCGACTCAAAAGGCGGATCTAGAACTGCTCTCCTTAAACGGTTCAATGAATTTCAAGCTATAAAGTTGAAGTGTAAAGGAATAAAACATCCCCACATCAATTGGTGTGGGGATGTTTTGTTATCGGCAAAATTCGGGGCGTGACAGTGCCCCCTTAACTTTAACTGTATGGCTTGTAATCTACATCAACCTTATCCTTTTCCTGATAGGGTGCCAGCATAAAGGCTGCTTTAAAAACTGTATCTCCCTTATTGATTAAATAGTGGACCTTTTTTGGTTCAACATGAATAAAATCGCCTTGTTTACACTGGAAAATGTCATTGTCGATATGGATTTCTAGTTCACCCTCTAGAATATAGAAATTTTCTTCCATGATGCTATGATAATGGGCGTTAAAATCCTGTCCCGGCTGCAACACAACCACACCAAAGTTCATTCTGGGACCTTTTTGAAGGTATTTAGGTCCGCTGTCACCAAAGCGGTATTCTCTCTCATTCTCGTTCATAACCGTCATGTTGTTTCCTCTCCTTTGAATGGGTTACAAGCCTGGGGCGATCCACATATGTTCGGTATATCCCTGGTCAGCCAGACCTAGTTGTACTTTGTAGATGGCTTCCCACTTCTTAAATAATTTTTCATAAATGAACTGATTCGTCTCGTTTGGTTCGAAGGTTTTTTCAAATTTTACAACCTTAGCAATGGCTTCATTAAAACTTTCATAAACGCCAGCTCCTACACCGGCACAAATGGCCGCACCGAGAGCAGTAGATTCCTTTACAACAGGAACTTTTACCTTCTTATTTAGAACGTCAGCAACAATTTGGCACCATAGGTCACTTTTTGATGCCCCTCCTCCAAAAACAATCGCTTCCGGCGACGTATTTGTCACTTTGGAAACCTCGATAATATTTCCTTTGGTTACAAATGCAGCATTTTCCATAATGGCGCGATAAAAAGTTGCTTTATTAAAAGAACTATCAAATTTAAAATCTATGAAACTTGGTGATGCATGTTTCCATGAAAAATAATTCATTTTATCGGAAAAAGTGCAGATCATCCCATGGCTGCCGGCTGGTACATCTTGGGCTCTTTTCTCCATTTGGGCATAAATGCTTTCACCGGTTTGTTTTTGAAGAAAGGCTTCAAGCTCACAAAATGTATCCCTGAACCATCTCATGATTAATCCGGGGAAGAAGGCGATGGCCTCATATTGCCAGGTATTGGGGATGGCATGGCAATTCACTCTAACTTTACAGGTATCACTGATTTCGACCTGGTTTGTTGTATATTCATATTGCCAAAAGCTCCCGCCTAAAACAGCTGCATCCCCTTCACCAATGACGCCCATACCAATACAGCCCAACTGGGCATCGCCGCCGCCAGCCACAACGAGTGTCTGAATGCTCAGCCCGGTAAGTGCCGCGAACGCCTCGGTCACATTGCCAATAATGGTTCCGCTCTCATTGACAATCGGAAAAATATCATTTCTTAGACCGACCTTCTCTGATATAGTTGGCTCCCAGACTCGTTTCTGAAGATCGAAAAGGCCGGTCGTGCAGCCATTGGAAGGTTCAACTGAAATCACACCGGTAAGAAGATAGGTAATCCAGTCGTTAAGCATCGTCACATATTTGACTTTGTCATATGTTTCCGGGATATTTTTTTTCACCCAAAGGAGACGCGGAATTGCTCCCAAAGAAAACGTCTGTCCGGATATCTGATGAATTTCTGCTTCGATTGTATCGCTTATTTGATAAAGGTTCGCGACTTCATCATTTGCCCTTGAATCCACGTTGGCGCAGGCCCAAAGTTCCTTGCCATCTTGATCGTATAAGACAATGGCCTCGCGCATGCTGGTGGTTGAAATGGCGACGATGTTTTCTGGGTTCACGCTGCTTTTTGCCAACATTTCTTTAATCAGTCCAATAATGATTTCGATATTTTTATTGATGTCAAAGTCCATGGACCCTGGATACCTTTTATCCTCATGATGGGTCCATTCTGATTGCATACAAAAGAGTTCATTGCCTAATGTGTCAAATAAAATGACGCGGACGCTGCCGGTTCCAGCGTCAATTGCCATTAAGTACTTTTCCATGCCGCTTTCTCCCTTTCCATCAATTTTTCAATCAACTAGACTCTTGGCAACCTCTTCATCAGTAATTAATACATCGATATATCCTCCTGTTAATGCACCAATAATGGCCTCTCTTTTTTCCAATCCTCCAGCAACAGCAACCACATGGTTCAGTGATTTTAAGAGATTAATATCTGTACTAACTAGTTGTTTATGCAATTTATAATCGATAACCTTGCCATTAATATCATAAAATTGGCTTAATAGATCTCCTACAGCACCTAGTGATTTAATGATTTCAATTTCATTTGTGTTCAAGTACTCTTCCTTCACAATGGTGGCTTGTTCATTTACGGCCCCAATGCCAATAATCGTGATGTTAGAGTATGGGATCATTTCAAAGATTTTCTTGATTGGCTTTTCATTGATTAACTGCTTGGCGAGATGTCCCGTCGATACCACTAACGGGGCTGGCATAATGTAATGGTTGAAATGGGGGGGTGTATAATAATCAGATGAAGATTCTATCGCTGTCGGAATGTAAAATTTTACGCCGCCAGATAAGGAGACGAACGTGACTTTATACTTAGTGGAGATGTGTAAATGCCCTAAGGTTCTTGAAACGGCTTGCCCATACCCAACGTTAATCATGGTATCGCTAGTAATTCTGTCTTCAATATAGTGGGCAGCAGCTTTGGAAAGACTATCTAACGAATTTTGGTTAGAGGCTGGAACAATATAGATATCCTGTAATTGATAGTGCTGCTTGATTTTATTTTGTAAATCGATATCAACAAATTTATCGAGGTTAATTTTAAATTGGATAATGTTGTTTGCCTTGGCGATATCCAGGTATTTGATCACTTTCATTCTCGATAGGTTTAAAGACTCCGCTATTTCATTTTGCGTCATTCCCTCATTGTAATATTTCCATGCGACTTTGATGATCAGGCTATTTTCATAGGTCATGTACTTCACTCTCTACAGTTTATTTTTTATACAAAAATTTTATGCACAAACTATTGTATTACTAGTGTATGGCGATAAAACCAATGTATTAACAAATTCCCTCTTTTGAAAGGACTGATAATGAATAAAATGATTGTCTGCGAATAAAATGTATGGAACCATAATGGATTTACAAAATATAGAAAGCGGTTACATCTTATCGTGCTAAGGTAGGGGGATGTTTGAAAGTGCCGAAGAAATTGGTGAGATTGGAGGATATCCGAAAGTCATTTAACCGGAATACGGTTTTACAAGGGATTACATTAGATCTTCATGAGTCAGAAGTGATTTCGATTATCGGCGGTAATGGGGCTGGAAAGAGTACCTTGATGAAAATCCTTACAGGGATTTATCAACCAGACTCTGGCTCGATTGAGATTATTGGAGAAAGGGTCGATCATTTAAACCCTCGTGCCGCACATGAACGGGGCATTTATTTAGTGCCGCAGGAACCGCTGTTATTTCCCAATATGACCGCCCTGCAAAATCTGACGGTTGGTTTTAGAAAAAGCAAACGTGAGGTAAGCGAAGAATCGATCAAGCTTATTAAAGAATTAGGCTGGGATCTCGATTTGAAACGGCTTGCCGCTACCTTGAGTATCGCAGAACAACAGCAGCTTGAGATTATCAAAGGACTTTTAAGAAAGTCAAAGGTGTTAATTCTCGATGAGCCGACGTCTACCTTAACGTTTTCGGAAACGGAGTCATTATTCAAAGTGATTGAGCAGTTAAAGAATTCAGGAGTGGGAATCTTCTATATTACCCACCGTCTTGATGAAGTCTTTCAGATTTCAACCCATGCTGTCATATTACGAGACGGCCAAATAACGCTAAAAGGGAAAATAGAAGAGTTCACGAAAGATATGTTCATCCAAGGGCTGCTTCCCGTTGGAAATGAAGCAAATTACGAGGATCAATTTGAAAAGCGAACCGTCCATCCTCATGAGGAGGAACCGATTCTTAAAGTTGAAAACATCGTTGGCGACGGATTTAAGAATATTAGTTTTGAAGTTTACAAGGGAGAAGTGGTTGGAATTGCCGGGCTTGTCGGGGCTGGACGAACAGAAATTGCCGAAGCGATTTACGGAATTAATCCGATTAAGAGCGGAAAGGTTTATCTTGATGGAAAAGACATTACGAATTTTTCCATCAATGAAACGGTGAACAGTGGTTTAGCCTATATACCGGAAGATCGATTTTTGCACGGAATTTTTTCGATAGGTTCTGTCAGAAATAATATCACCGCACAAATAATTAAACGGCACGGTCTATTTACAAAGAAAAAGGCAGAGGAGCAAGTTGCCAAACAGTATATTGATCGATTGAAGATTCGGGTGAGTTCCCAAGAAGATGAGATGAAATCACTATCAGGCGGGAATCAACAGAAGGTTGTTCTTGCAAGGGTTCTATCCATGAACCCCAAAATGATCATCATGGATGAACCTACGAGGGGAATTGATGCTGCTGCAAGGGGGGACATCTATTCGATCATAACGGAATTAAAAGACCAGGGATTTTCGATTCTGTTAATTTCCTCCGACTTGGAAGAAATCGAACGAATTAGTGATCGCATCTATGCCGTCTATCAGGGAACCTGCGATGTATGTCTCTCCTTGGATGAAATTAATGCGGCCAATGTGATGAAAGCGGCCTTTGGAACGTTTGAAGGAAGTGATCGGGCACATGTCTAGGATGACAAGCATCATCAAACTGCGGGAATTTAGAACCTTCGTATTTTTAATCGTTCTATTTATGGTTGTAGGTTTGATAAATTCCGACTACTTATCTTTGCAAAATATTGATAAATCGTTGAAAAGCAGCTTGCTTTATATCGTTCTTGCGGTCGGGATGACCTTTGTCCTGTTAACTGGGAATTTGGATATTTCTATCGGCGGCACGCTGGGGTTATCTGCGGCTGTTTGCGGAACGATTCTTCGCGATGGGGGCAGTATTTATACAGCGGCACTCGCTGCCATTTTAATAGGAGCAGGCATTGGTCTCATTAATGGATTTGGCGTGATAAAATTAAAAATTTCTTCCTTTATTATGACGTTGGCTATCCTTTCGATCACACGAGTCATCCAGGTTATCTATACGAACGGAAAATGGGTGGAAAATATCCCTGCAATCGTGAAGGGGCTTTCCAAAATTGATATCTTCGGCATGAATCTATTGACGGTCATCGTGATTGCCGGCGTGATTCTTGTTCAGGTGTTCCTGACGAGGAGCAGCAAGGGGAGGTACTACAACGCGATTGGTGACAACGTGGACGGTGCTGTTTCCTTAGGTATTCCTGTCAATCGATATATTGCTTACTCGTTTGTTATTTCTGGTGTCTGTGCAGCATTAGCTGGATTGATCTTTGTTAGTCAAATTGGCTTTGTCTCCACAAATGCCGGTGCGGGAATTGAGTTAACGGTCATTGCGGCATGCGTTCTTGGCGGCGTCTCATTAGCAGGCGGAATTGGAACGGTTGTTGGGGCAGCATTAGGAGCAATTATTTTAACATCGATCAACTCTGCGCTTATTTATATGAAAGTACCAGCATTTTGGAATGATACGATTTCAGGTTCTCTCTTAATCATCATTGTTGTAATCGATGCCCTTCTTGCCTTTACTGCTAATAAAAAGGCAAAGAAAGTGAGATTAAATGCAAGAGTGCTGCAAAAGGAGGCCCAAGATTGACATGCTAAATAAAATTCCGAAATGGAACCTTACTTTATTCGTCTTAATTGTGCTTGAAATAATTATTTTTGGGATGATCAACCCTCGATTTTGGAATGTCACGATCCTGTTAAATAGTTTTAACGACTTTCTTGCGATTGCCATTATTGGTTTCTTTGTTACTATCGTCGTTATTACGGGAGGAATCGATATTTCCGGTGTTTCGATTATCGGGTTAACCTCTGTTGTCACGGGGCTTTTATCTCAGGTGGCTGGACTCAATATCTGGGTTTCCATCCTTTGTGCCATTTTAACCGGCGGATTATGCGGCCTTCTCAATGGAGTTCTGATTGCCTATGGAAGGGTCCAAGCGATGGTTATCACCCTTGGCGGGATGCTTTTATACAGCGGGATTGCCATTGTGTTAGTGGGAGTGTCGAATGTAAGTACCTATGAAGGTATTTCGGGGTTTTCTGAAGGTTTTAGCCAAATTGCCAATGGGGAACTCCTGGGGCTTCCGAATGCCGTTATCATCTTTATTATCATGTTTTTCATTGCCTATATCCTGCTGCACCGAACCAGGTTTGGCAGATATGTCTATTTAACAGGAATTAATCAAAACACCGCTAAGTACGCTGGAATCGATACAAAAAGAATCATTACGGCTGCCTATGTCTTGTCGGGGCTAAGTGCTGGGATTGCAGGGGTTATTTTAACCTCCTATTTAGGCAGTGCCAGATCTGATTATGGGGCTGAGTATCTCATGCCGATTCTAACTGTTGTTGTTTTAGGTGGAACATTCATCACCGGAGGTAAAGGGGGTGTTGTAGGGACAGCATTGGCTAGCATCCTATTGGGATTTATGCAGGTAGGATTGCAAATGGCCGGTGTTGCGACTCAATATATCGGATTGGCTACGGGGGTCCTCCTAATTGTGTCAGTTGCGTTCTTGGGGATAAATCCAGATTTTCGATTTAACGTAAAAAGAATCATCACACAAAAACAAAATATGGGGGGTAAGCGGCGATGGGAAAATTAAAATCTATGAAACTATTGATTCTTGTGGCCATTGTGATGTTATTTGCAGCTGCCTGCGGATCGAAAGAGGAAGGAGCCTCTAAAGGCGGCGGAAAGAAGGATAAGAAAGATATTCAGGTTGTTTTTATTCCAAAAATGACAGGGAATGCTTTCTTTGAATCTGGTAACGATGGGGCACAGGCAATGGCTAAGAAAGTTGGTTTTAAAGTCAAGTACGATGGGGCGCCTGAAGGAACGGTGGCCAACCAAGTACAAATCATTAACAGTGCTGTTAATAGCGGTGCGGATGCGATTGCCATCTCATCTGTATCTTCCGATGGGTTGAATCAGGCATTGAAAAAGGCCTTGGATGCCGGCATTAAAGTGGTCACATGGGATTCGGATGTTGATCCTAAATATCGTTCTGTTTATATCAATCAAGGTACACCAGAAATCTTAGGGAAAATGCTGGTTGATATGGCAGCTGGGCAAATGGATAAGCCTGATGATGCGAAAAAAATTGCCTGGTTCTATTCAAGCCCAACGGTTCCAGATCAAAACTCCTGGGTTAATTATGCAAACAAATATATTAAAGAAAAATATCCAAAGTGGGAAGTGGTTACAACCCAGTTTGGTGATGCAAATGAACAAAAGTCATTACAGGTTGGGGAAAGTATCCTCAATTCTTATCCTGACATCGATGCGATTATTTGTCCGGACTCAACCTCTCTTCCAGCAATGGCACAAGCAGCTGAAAATAAAGGGTTGAAAGCCAAAGATGTGATTATTACAGGTTTTGCTTCTCCCAATTCAATGCGGCAATTTATTGAAAATGGAACGATTACCAATCATGGTTTATGGGATGTAAAAGATCAAGGTGCCCTTGCTGTATATGTCGCCTATTGGTTAGCACAAGGCAATGCGCTAAAAGTTGGGGGCACTATCGATGTTCCTGATATGGGTTCCGTTAAAGTAGAGCCGAACTCAATTCAAGGCTACGATTATACAGCAGATGACTCCGGAATTATTGTTTTACCAGAGCGGATTATCTTTACGAAAGACAATACGAAAGACTACAATTTTTAAATTTTGCCGTTGCTTATCGAGAACAAAGGAGAGAGAGAATTGGCAGATATTATTGGGAACAAACATGCAAAGGTTTTTTCAGAAAATGTTCCTTTCGCAAACAATGGGAATTTCCATGTAAAAGGAGCAAACAATTATGATTGGGGCATGAAGGATCGTTTATCGCGAATCTTTAACCCTAAGACTGGCAAAGCGGTCATGCTGGCGTTTGACCATGGTTATTTCATGGGACCAACTTCAGGGTTAGAACGATTGGATTTGCTTATTCCTAGATTGGCAAATTATGCGGATTGTTTAATGGGTACTAGGGGGGCAATCAGGAGCAGTGTCCCGCCGACCTATAATAAGGCGATTGCATTGAGAGCTTCATCTGGTTCTAGTGTCCTCCAAGATGACCTGAGCCGTGAATCCATGGTGGTTGACATGGAAGATGCGATTAAAATGAATGCGAGCGCCATCGCGATGCAAACCTTCATTGGCGCCGATGGACAAAAGGAAACGATTGAAGAGTTAAACCGGGCTATTAATTTGGGATCAAGGTATTCCATTCCAACAATGGGTGTCGTGGCTGTTGGTAAAGAAATGGAGCGAACTACTAGTTTCTTTTTGTTGGCCACAAGAATGCTGGCTGAATTTGGTGCACAGCTTGTTAAAACCTATTATTGTGAGGATTTTGAAAAGGTTGCAGCAGCCTGCCCAGTCCCATTAGTGGTGGCGGGTGGTAAGAAACTTCCAGAAAAAGACGCCCTAACCATGGCCTACCGCTCGATTCAAGGCGGAGCAGCTGGTGTGGATATGGGAAGGAATATCTTCCAATCTGAATACCCTGAGGAAATGATTCAGGCTGTTAATAAGGTAGTTCATGAGGGGTATACAGACGAAGAGGCTTTTGAGTTTTTTCAAGATCTCGCAAACTAGGGCGGTATGGGACGAGGGGACGAGGGGTCTCCTTGTCCCGATTTTTTATTGATCTACTGACTCCTCGGACATTTTTGTTTGGATTTGTTGATGCAGATATTGTGCCAAGTCCGTCGTAAAAGAATCTTTTGAATTACTCTAATTTGGGTTTCCGTGGGGGCGATTTTTTACGCTTGTTCGGGCTCAGCGATTCCCTCAGAGTGCCCGAACCATGAGTTTTTTTGCTTCCATGGGCACTGTGAACCTTTTAGAGTGCCCGAACCATGCGTTTTTTTCGCTTCACGGGCACTGAGAACCTTTTAGAGTGCCCGAACCATGAGTTTTTTTGCTTCCATGGGCACTGTGAACCTTTTAGAGTGCCCGAACCATGAGCTTTTTTGCTTCCATGGGCACTGTGAACCTTTCAGAGTGCCCGAACCATGCGTTTTTTTCGCTTCACGGGCACTGTGAAGAGGTCTACGTAGGTCTTTCCGCTGAAAATATGTCAAAAAGTCGAAGTAGAATCCATTTACGTCACACTTTCCTCCAATTATGCAAAATAAGAACGCCGTTAGTAAGATACACATCTCTCGCAATTACTCCAATAAAATTAGAGCTCAATGAATTCTTGTATTAATAGATGCTTAATTCCAAAGACTTTTATGGACTGCCCCTTTTTAGATACAAAATTAAATTCTATTAAGCTCCTCCAATTTTGTGGAGATAGCGATAGCCATTTCTTTTGTTACTTTAGGAAGGTAAGACTTTAAAACCGTATTAACCAGTGGCCCCATTGCGCCAGCGGCGGTGATTTCTAGAAAGCCTGTTATGCTCGTTTTATTTTTATCTATCGCTTCTGCTAGGAAATATCCTTCGCCCGAAAGTTCCTCATTTAACCCTTTTAAATGGAAAGTGATCCGTGTTGGTTCAACCCATTCTTTAATAGTGACCATCAGACTAATCTTTTTCTTAATGAATCCAATGTTACTATTAAATTCCCAGGTGGACTGACGGTTGGAAAATTTCCGATGTTGAATATATCCAGGAATAAGTGGAGCCCAGTTATCCATATCCTTAACAAAATCCCAAACCATATTGATTGGTAAACCTACCTCAACTTGATGCATTCCGCTTGGCATTCATTTTCCTTCTTTCCATTTCAATATATAGACCGTCATATATTTATATGTTCCTTCCAGCGTTTACGGGACACAGGCACCTCGTCCCAGTCCAAGCGATTTTTCCGAATGAATGGTAACAATAAACCATCTAATGTTGAATATGATTAATAACAAGGCGGTAAAAATCCATCTATTACGGAAAATCCAGTTATCCCCGCAAAAAGGAGGTAAAGATGCTAGAGGTATTACATAAATTTTTCTACATTGAAACAGTTATTTGGTTGTTCCCTGTTATTTTCATGTTCCATGATCTGGAAGAGATCATAACAGTCGAGTATTTTATGACAAAGTACAAAAACAGGGTCCCGAAAACTTTCCTAGCCAGACTTACGTTAATTGTTAAAAAAAAATTGGGTACGAAATCCGCCCAGCTCTCTATTAATGCTGTATGGATTTTGCTAATTATTTCATTTATCACATTTATGACCGCCTACCATCTTCCGAACGAGGGAAACGTTCTTCTATTTACTGCTACATTAAATGTATTTTTTCTACAGGCATTTTCTCATATTGGCCAAACGGTTATTTTCAAGGGCTATACACCTGGAATCATAACGGCGTTATTCATCGTAATTCCTTATTCTCTTCTTACCTATTACTGCTTGTTTGAATTGGGTCACATAGATAGACAATTAATAGTAGAAAGTATTCCTATCAGTATTTTAATGGTACCAATATTTCTTATAGGGAATCTATTAGGACGGCGATTAATCCGCTAACCAATTGATTAATTTGGTCTTATGGGGGCAGTGGCAGGAATATATTTCCCTGGATTCCTGTGCCTAGTCACCACCCAAAATACGTCGAGAATTGTAGAATAACGTTTTCGGAAAAAAGACCGCAGTGTCCACACGTTAGTTCAACGAAAGCCCTTTTTACTTTAAGTAAATTTGCTCAAAACCTCGGGATAGCACGAAGTCTTTTTGTAAATAATAAGATTGAAAAAATTTAATTGAGGTGAAATGTATGCAACAGGATCAACAAGCTAAAAAGGATTTGGGTTCTACTATGAAACCAGAATTTTCCGGAACCGATGCACAAAAAGTAAAACAAGAAATTCAAAATGATGTAAGCCAAGGACAAGGTGCAATGACTTCCCGAGAGGCAGGAGCAATGCGCGATTAAAAACCACTTTGAGTGGTTTTTTATTTTTCTGCTTTAAAATTAAACAAATCACATTTATCTCCAATTAGAAACCATTCACCATTCTTTACACCCAACAAAGGAATTTACGCAAAAAATGTAGAAAGAAGTAAAAAGGTATTATTTAGGGTGAAGGGGATTCGAATGGAATTAAGGACTATTGAACAAAACATCAAAAGATCGTTATTATCACTACCGTATCGGGTAAAATTAGTTTTTGTTTTCTCACTGCTTATTTTGACTACGGGAATACTTCTGGGAAGTATTACTTATTATCAAGTTGCAAAGTCAAGCCAGGAACGTACGGAGGAGTATCAAATCCAATTGGCAGTCCAAATCAATCGAAATTTAGATCGATATCTGAAAGAAATGCAAATCACTTCATTATCCCCGCTCTATAATCAAGAAGTAATGGATATTCTTAAAAACCACCAAACACCAAGTGATAAAACGATGTTTCCGCCTGCAAATGAAAGAATTACATTATGGCGTTATATTTCTAGTTTGATACATATGAGAAATGAGATTAAGGGAATTCATATCATGGGCAATGATGGAACAATCTTCAGTAATTTAGATTCTAATACCGTCATGCTAAAAGTATTTGATCGGAATAGTGAATGGTTGAAGAAAATTGAGAAAGCTGACGGGGAGTGGGTACTGCTTCCTCTCCACCAGCCTAATTATTATTTACGCAAAGATGTCACTGTTTTTTCTGTTGCGAGGCTGATTAGAGACCCGGAGTCCTATCAACCGCTGGGGATTATCAAAATCGATTTAAAGGAGGAATTAATTCAAGATATTTTAAGTAGGACGAATAAAGCTAGCAGCATTTTTATTCTAAACAAGGAAAATCAATTCATTTATCCAAAAGAAAAAGATCAACTTATGGGGAATACGATTTTGTCCAAAATAAATCTGTTTAAAGAAAACAATCATATGAATATTTCCATTAAGGGCCGGAACTATTTGGTGGTATATAATGAGTCACCCTATTCAGGAGTTAAAATGATTATGTTAACTCCAAGTGCAACGATATTAAGTGAAGTAAACCACATCCGTAAAGTGATGATCATAGTTGTTTTAATAGGTATTTTCATCTCGTTGCTATTAGCCTTTATGCTTTCCAAGCCTTTGGTGGGGTCTATTTATATTTTAAGAAAAGCGATGGAAAATGTTCAAAAGGGCAATCTGAATCAAAGGGTGTCCATACAATCAAATGATGAAATCGGCCAGTTGGGAAATGGCTTCAATCATATGATTAATGAAATTGACCGTTTGGTTTCAGAAGTTTACAAAACAGGGCTGCGGGAGAAAGAAGCGGAAATCAAAGCATTGCAAAGCCAAATGAATCCTCATTTCCTTTACAACACATTAGAGACGATTAATATGCTTGCTTTAACAAATGGGAATTTGGAAGTATCCGATATGGTCTCATCTCTTGGCAGATTATTACGGTATACCATTGATAACTCTTCTAAAATAGTAACCTTAAAGGAAGAATTGTCTTTTATTCATTCATATATTGCCATTCAGAAGGTAAGGATGGGGGAGGATCTTCAATATGTTGAAGAAATTGAACCATCTTTACATCATATCCTCATTCCAAAGCTAGTTTTGCAGCCGTTTGTAGAGAATGCTATAATCCACGGCCTTTTTGGACAAGGCGGGCGGATTGTCATCAAAGCTGAAAGTAAAAATGAAAGTGTAGAGATCATGATTGATGATAATGGCAAAGGAGTTACAGCTGAAAGGTTGGAAGAGCTAAGGAAGTCATTGGAAACAGGAGAAACGAATCCAACACAAAACCATATCGGGATTGCTATGCCAAATGTTCACGAACGAATCCAACTGCTTTATGGGAAAAAGTACGGAATGAAGCTAGATGGTCAAGAACATCGCGGTTTTTCCGTTATCCTGACAATGCCGATTCATCGAAGGGGGACAGAGAAAATTGAAAGAAATATTAGTGGTTGAAGACGAGGCAATTATCAGACAAGGTCTGAAGGTTTTACTGGAACAAGTTATGGGTGGTTTTCAAGTATTAGAGGCAAAAAGCGGTGAGGAAGGAGTATCCATTGTCCACCAGCGAATTCCCCATTTAATCATAACGGACATCCGGATGGGAGGGATGGATGGCCTTACTTTTATTTCAAAGGTAAGACAAATATCCAAGGATGTTCCGATTATCATTTTAAGTGGCCATAGTGACTTTGAGTATGCCAGAACGGCCATGCGTTATGGCATAACGGATTATTTTCTAAAGCCAATCAACCGGATTGAACTGTCTGAAGCCATTTCAAATATCTTTAAGGAAAACAAAGCAGAAAGTATGCCTGTTTCCAAGCAGTTTCAGGATATCCTTCAATTTATCGATGACCATTTAAGCCGTGAAATTGCACTCAGCCAAATTGCAGAACATGTGTCTTTGAATCCACAATATGTTGGTCAATTGTTTAAGTCTGAGTTAGGAACGACCTTTACGGAATATATGGTGGAGATACGGTTAAAAAGGGCCAAGAAGTTATTAAAAGAGACCAATTTAAAGGTATATGAGGTTGCGCAGCTTTCAGGCTATAAAAGTCCAAAGCACTTTATGACGGTATTTAAGCAAGAAACTGGAATCACACCGATAGGGTTCCGTAAATTTTCTTGAAATTTTGAAAATATGAGAATACCGAACTATTTCTAGTTTTGAGAGGATATTTTTTCAATCCCTTCTTCATTAAAATGAGAAACAAAGGGAGGTTATAACATGATAAAAAAGCTTGGAATCATTTTTTTAGCTATTCTTTTGGTAGCGGTTTCAACCGCATGTAACAAAGATTCCTCTACCACTGCCTCAAATGATAAAGGTTCAAAAGCGAAAGATAAGCAGGTGGAATTGACCTTTATGATGTGGGGAAATGAAGCCCACCAAGAGGTCTATAACAAGTTAATTGGAAAGTTTAATGAAACACATCCAAACATTAAGGTGAAAATGGAAAGCGTTCCTTTCCCTGACTATCAACAAAAGATTACCGTACTTGCTGCCGGAAGAGAATTACCTGATGTAGGATGGGTAGCAGAGCGAATGGTACCGCAATTCATGCAAAATGGCATATTAGATGATGTTTCCTCTTTCAAAGACGATAAAGAATACAAGATGGACGACTTCTTCCCGTCCACTTTGGATTTGTTTAGAAAAGACGATAAATTATATGGCATTCCATTTTCAACACCACCAGAGGTTTTGTTTTACAACAAAGATTTATTCTTGAAGGCCGGTGAAAAAACGCCAAACGAGCATGTGCAGGCCGGAACATGGAATTGGGAACAGTTTGAGAAGTCAGCAAAAGCCATCTCAGCAAAAGGGACTTATGGTGCAAACTTCTTCCGGGATTGGAATACTTGGATTCCGTTATTATCACATACTTGGAGTTATGGCGGGGACTTATTTGATAAGGATCAAACAAAGTTCACATGGAACAGTTCCCAGGGTGTAGCGACACTAAAGATGCTTGACCGGATGATGTTTAAGGACGGCTCCCATCCGAAAGCTGGCGAGCAAGTAAGCTTTGAGTCTGGAAAAATTGGTATGTTCTTTGATGTCTATAGTTATGTTTCCCGTGCCCGAGAAGTAAAGGATTTTGCTTGGGATATCGCTCCGCTTCCTGAAGGACCAGAAGGCAGATTCCCAATGCTAGGGCAGGCTGGATATGGACTATTCAAAGGTTCTAAGCATCCGGAGGAAGCAAAAGAATTGCTGAAGTTCTTTACAAGCCAAGAGGGAATTTCCGCGACTTCTACTTACTTTGTACCGCCGCGTGAATCGGTACTTAGCTCGGATGAATTTGTGAATCAGCCGAATAATCCGCCAGCGGAAAGCATTAAAAGAGCTGTCATCGATGAAATGGACAATGCAAGACTACAAGCGGGACATATCGAGTGGCAAAAAATTGATAATGCGATTCAATTTGGCTTTGATGAATTATTTGGCCAGTTGAAAAAGCCTGAAGATATATTAAAAGGTATGGAAGATAAGATTGATCCATTGTTGAAGAAATAAAGCGCGATGCGGTTAATCCTTAAATGGATTAACCGCATCCCTTTTACTAGGGGTGAAAAACATTGAGTGCTTCCTTAACACATTTATTAGAAACGAAAAAACTTACCTTAATTGTCAGTCTGCCGGAAAATCGCTTGGATCTTGCAAGGGCGGCCATTGACGCCGGTGTTGATGTGATTAAACTGCATGTGAATGTCCATCATCGTGCCTCGGGAAACAGCTTTGCTGCCGTTAATACGTATGAAAAAGTTTTCCGCAAAATTAGAGAGGAATTTTCCGGCTCTCTTGGGATAGTTCCTGGCGGCGAATTCGAAGATATCAAGCGAATGGAGATGGAGCAGTTAATCCAATTAGGTTTTAATTTCTATTCTATTTATGCCCATCATAAGCCGGGCTGGCTTATGTCGCTAGGCGGGATAGAAAAGACATTTGCAATTACTAATGAGTATCGTTTTAGTCAGTTGGGAAAGGTGAAACATCTTGGAGTGTCTGCGCTTGAAGCGTCGATTATTCCTGGAGAAGAGTACGGCACCCCTTTGACCTTTAAAGATATTCTTGCCTATAACGCGCTTGTTCAAAGCGTTGATGTCCCTGTAATGGTCCCGTCCCAAAGGAAGATTGAGCCGTCTGATATTCCCTTGCTTTATCAGGCTGGGGTAAAAGCCGTAATGCTGGGGGCCGTTGTAATTGGAAAAACAGAAGAGAGTATTAAAGGAGCCATTTCATCTTTTAGAGAAACGATTGATTCATTGTAAAGGAGGCAGCGAAGTTGGAGTTAAAAGTGAAAGCAGCAGAGGGCCTGCCTGTTAAAAAGGTACGAAGGAAAATTTGGGGTAGTGAAGCCTTTTATGGCTATTTATTTGTTAGTCCGATGGTGATTGGTTTTTTACTAGTTATGTTAGTTCCTTTCATCTATTCCGTATATATGAGCTTAACAGATTGGAAGCTCCTAGGTGACCCCAATTTTATTGGCAGTGAGAATTACCAGCGTCTAGTGAATGACCCTGATTTTTGGGAGGTTATGAAAAATACACTTCTTTTTTCCGGGGGCTTGGTTCCGTTAAACATTGTGATTGCGTTGTTACTGGCGCTGCTGCTGCAACGCCATTTACCCGGGATTGGCCTGTTTCGAACGGCTATTTTTATACCAGTCATGACCTCTATTGTCGTTTGGTCAATCATATGGAAGTACATGTTTGGAACGGATGAAGGATTTATTAACCAACTACTCGATGTTTTTGGCATTACTGGTCCTGCGTGGTTATACGACCCAAAATTTGCAATGGGTGCTGTTATTGTCGTAAGTGCTTTGAAAAATGTGGGTCTAAATATGGTACTATTCCTTGCGGCTTTGCAGCAGGTGGATAAAAATCTTTATGAAGCTTCCTATTTAGACGGTGCAAATAAACTTAAACAATTTTGGCATGTTACCCTTCCAATGATTACACCTACAGTCTTTTTAACGTTAATTTTAACCGTGATTGGCTCGATGAAGGTTTTCGGGCAGATTTATGTGATGACAGGGGGCGGACCAGGAAATCACACGAAGGTATTAGTTTATTATATTTGGGAAAATGCCTTCAAATTGTTTGATTTTGGCTACGCTTCTGCCATTGCCATTGTTTTATTTGTGATTATCTTATTCTTTACACTCGTTCAATGGAGCGTAAGAAAAAGGTGGGTTTTCCATGAACAATAAGAAAAAAAATAATATTTTTATAAAAGTAAGCTTTTACGGAATATTATCGATCATCTCTTTGATTATGATTGTTCCATTTTTATGGATGATTAACACATCATTTAAGGACTCTACTAAAATATTTTCGTTTCAATTCATACCTGATCCATTTAGGTGGGAAAATTATCTGCACGTCCTAAAGACGACTCCATTTCATCTATTTTATTTTAATAGTTTTTACATTGCCGTTTTAGTCACGATTGGGACGATTTTCTTCGGTTCACTAGCCGGTTATGCCTTTGCAAAATTGAAGTTTAAAGGAAGCAATCTCCTGTTTTTATGTTTATTAAGCACGATGATGATTCCTGTCGAAGTAATTACGATTCCACTGTTCCTCTTCATGAGAGATTTAGGTTTGATTAACACCCATGTCCCGTTAATCGCCATCCCTATTTTAGGTCCGGCGGGAGTGTTTGGGATTTTCGTAATGAGGCAATTTTTCTTATTGGTCCCAAAGGAATTAGAAGAGGCGGCAAAGTTAGATGGCTGCTCCTATTTTCGAATCTACTGGAATATCATGCTGCCGCTCTCAAAGCCGGCGATTGCAACGCTAACGATCTTTACCTTTTTAACAAGCTGGAATGAATTTTACGAGCCGCTTATTTACATCAATTCAAAAGAACTGATGACCTTACCATTAGCGCTGGCCCTATTTACAGATGAGGTAGGGACTAGGTGGGAGTTATTGATGAGTGCGTCGGTGATGGCAACTGTTCCATTGTTAGTTATCTTTTTCTTTGCCCAAAAACAGTTTATCGAGGGCGTCACGATGACGGGCGGAAAATAATTTTAAAAGGGTATTGGTGAGCAGTTCGTCGGTTTCACCGGATGTGCATGTCACTATGACAGGCGGAAAAAATTTTAAAAGGATGTGTCTGGTTTGAAAACAGAACTAACTTTTGATGTTGTGGTTGCAGGCGGGGGGCCTGCCGGCATCAATGCAGCGATTGCTTCAGGGAGAGCAGGAGCAAAAACACTTCTGATTGAAAGATATGGTTTTTTGGGAGGGATGTCGACGGTTGCACTGGTGTATCCGTGGATGACCTTTCATACGAACTCCGGTAAGCAAGTTATTAAAGGAATTGCTCAAGAAATTGTGGAGCGTTTAATGGAGATCAACGGTTCGCCGGGCCATTTACGTGATACTGTAGGATTCACCTATTCGTTAACCCCTTATCATCCGGAAAAATATAAACTATTGGCATTAGATATGCTGGAGGAAGCTGGGGTTGAAGTTCTTGTCCATAGTTTCGTAGATAAAGTAGAAGTGGAAAGAAATCAAATTTCCTCACTTGGACTCGCAACAAAATCAGGTCCTATCCGCGTTTTTGCCAAGAGATTTGTGGATACGACAGGGGATGCCGATATTGCGTATCTTTCCGGCGCTCCTTGTTTAAAAGGAAGAGATGAAGACCATAAAACCCAGCCAATGACGATGAAGTTCCGTATGAGGGGTGTAAACCTTGAAAAAGTAAAAGAGGCGATGAAAGCAAATCCGAGTAATTTTTACAAGAAGACCCCCATTGATGAATTAGATCATATTCCGTTAACGGGAGTTCAGGGCTTTTATAAGGAATGGAGTGAATCCGGTGTCCCCATTAATCGGGACCAAGTTCTCTTTTTCGCAGGACCGGAGGAAGATGAAGTACTCGTCAATTGTACTCGTGTGCAAGGGCTGGATGGAACAGATGTGTTTGATTTATCCGCCGGGGAAAAAGAAGGAAGAAAACAAGTACTGATGATGGCAGAGTTCCTTCAAACGAAAATTCCGGGTTTTGAAAAAGCCTCTATTTCTGCTGTGGGAACTCAAATAGGTATTCGCGAAACACGTCGGATTGATGGTCAATATGTCCTTACCATTGAGGATGTTGTAGATGGCAAGAAATTCGAGGATACCATTGCTCTAAGCGGCTACCCAATTGACATACATGATCCAAGTGGTAAAGGTGTTCAAGCAAAAGACATCGAAGGAGATGGCAGCTATGGCATCCCATACCGCTGCCTCGTGCCCCAAAAAATTGATAATTTATTAGTAGCAGGGAGGTGTATTTCAACCACTCACGAAGCATTAGCCACCACAAGACTAACTCCAAGTGCAATGGCAACGGGGCAGGCTGCCGGAGCCGCAGCAGCACTCTCATTCACCGATCATGTCGCACCAAAAGACCTAAACATCACCAAGCTAAGGGAACATTTAGCTGGAAATGGGGTAGTAATTTAAGAAGCGTGGGGACGGTTCTCATGCTTCATTAACTAAGTTTTTTGAAGCAGAAGAACCGTCCCCATGGTCTTTGGTCATAAAAAAGGAGGAAAATCGTGAAGCATTGGAGAAGAATTTTTTCGATAGGCCTTGCTGTTGTTTTATTGTTTAGTTCTATGTGGATGATTGAAGCAGCTGGGAAGGAGAAGTCGCTGGCTACCATTTTAATGGTCCCGCTGGATGATCGCCCAGCAAATATTTACTTTCCTCAGCAGGTTGGACTGTCATCGGGTTTTGAAGTGATGATTCCGCCAAAGGATATGATTGGTTATTTCACTGAACCGGGTAATGGTGAGGAAATAAGTAAATGGATACTCAAAAATGCTGATAAGGCAGATGGATTTGTCATTTCCACAAGTATGCTTGCATATGGAGGCCTAGTTGCTTCACGTACAGGTGTTAAATCATTAGAAGACTCGCTTAAGGATATTCAGGTCATTAAGAAACTGAAAGAATTATATCCAAATAAGCCTGTATATGTATACGATACGATTCAAAGGCTGGCAGTAACGGCTATTAACGATGAATATGAAAAGTATTATTCTCTTATTAGCGAATGGGCGATTTTGTACGATAAGGTCGTTAATTTAGGAATGGATGGTAAAGAGAGACTAGCACAACTTGAGTCATTAATCCCTGTTTCTGTTTTAGAAGATTACAAGAAAGCTAGAGCTAGAAATCACACAGTGAACAAACTAATGATTGATTGGGTTGATCAGGGTTACATTGACTATTTAATTTTATCCCAAGATGATGCTGCTCCTTATGGAGTTCATCGTGCGGAGAGGGAGCTTTTAATCGATAAGGTCAATGAACTTCAGGTTCATGATCAAGTTTCCGTTTTTCCTGGTGCTGATGAAGTGGATGTAGTATTGGTATCCCGATTTGTTAACCATTTCTTCCATTCCTCACCAAAGTTCTTTGTTGAATATGGTGGTATCGACGGAAAGGATTGGATTGCGCCTTTTGAAGATACTACATTTGATTACAATGTGCAAAAGCATATTATATCAGCGGGTGGTACGATTGTTGGGAATGAAAAACAAGCAGATATTCACCTTTTGTTAAATACACCTTCGTCAAGCAGTTCAACGAGAACAAAAGATATTGACGGACTGGTTAATAGAACAAAAGAGCTAATCGCAAATGATAAGCAGGTCGCCATTGGAGATGTTTTGATTGTTAATAAGGCCGATGAAGAATTTGTCATGAAGCTTGCCTCGGAGGTAGATTTGACAAAAATTCTTTCCTATAGTGGCTGGAACACTGCAGGAAATGCACTTGGGATTACTGTTGGTCATGCTGCCTCAAGATATGCCTTTTTAGCTCAAAAATCTGGGTTTGGGGTTCCGTTGTATGAGCAAACGGCGAATGCCCATTACGAATTTTTACTTCACCGGTTTGCAAAAGATCAGGGCTATAAAAATGTTGTCCACCCGGCAGCAAGAGCTTATATCCAACAAATAGGAGCAAGCGAGTTTTCCCTTGGTGACAAATATGACCAAGTAAACAGCTTTGTTAAGGAGAAACTTACAAAAGAAACTGAATACTGGTATCAATACTTTGATGGTAAGCAGATTTACATTGGCTCAAGGGGGAACAAAGACTTTTATAAAACAATCTCTTCATTAGAAAGAGTCCATGTAAAACTACCTTGGCCGCGAATCTTTGAAGCCGAGCTTGAACCAACATTGAAATTGAAATAATGAAGGTGGGACGAGGAGACAGGCTCCTTGTCCTGATTTTTTGTGGGCCGTGGGGACACCTTGTCCCAATTGAATTTCATCTATTTCAATTTTTGAAGATTTTTTTTCATAAGGGTTGCTATCTGTTTATTATTTTGTTCGGAAGTGTTTTCTAGCTGCTTAATCACTAACTCTTGTCGTTCAACAGAATGATTTTGACTTAATTTGGCTTTCGCTTCCATTTTTATTATTTTTATTTTGAACGCCACAATCCCTTTACTCATTCCTTCGATAAAACGGGGTTCTACATCATTTAAATTGTATGAGCTATCTGGGCTTTCATATTTATTTACCAAGTCATTTAAAGAATTGTAAATTGCTTTTTCAGCTTCGATAATCTCCATCTTTCCATATAAATGGATGGACACATAATTCCAGGTAGGTACTGCTTTGGTTGTTTCGTACCAGGAAGGGGAGATATAACAGTGAGGACCTTGGAAGACCACAAGAATCTGTTGGTTTTCTATATCCTTCCATTGCTCGTTTGGACGGGCAAAATGACCATATAAAGCATGCTCACTTTTATTTAATATCAGTGGAAGATGGGTAGCATACGGTTCACCGTTGTGCTGTGAAAATAAAGTGGCAAAGCTGTATTTTTCGATAAAGTCATAAACGATTTCTTCATCATCTATTTTAAAATATTTAGGTATATACATATCAATTCGCCTCGTTTCAACTGATCTACTTCCGTTTTTGCATCCTTTTCACTACCTAGGGGTTCCGTTAAATAATCTAATAGCTAAAATTCCTGTTTAAATTTCTATATTTCTATAAAGATATGTGCTTATAAAAATCCCCCCCTATTAACTACTCGCAAAGCCTTTGAGGCTCCAAATATACGATAAATTGTCCGGCAGCGGCGATACTTCATTCTCGTTTTTGACTTTGCGTTTTACCGTTTTGCACCTCATACATGAACCTGTTAAGATTGCCACGTATTTGAGCAAAAATTAATGTGCATGTAATTTAAGTAAGTGTAAATACTCTGCCCCGTTTAGGGTGATTTTTGTACCGGCTCTCCCCCTGCATTTCGTGATGAAACCAAGGATTTCCAGGGTGTCCAATCGTCGTCGAACTTGTTGTGGTGATAGAAAATGACCGGTTTCATTGCTAGCCATTGATATAAATTGACGACTGGCGGGCTTGCCGTTATCATTACAGTTCTTGATGGTCTCTAACATAAATAGATATTCATGTATCTCTAATAAACTCTCAGGAATTGGATAGTCTTGTTCATTAGATAGGCAGTAACTTTGAAAACGGTCCTGTGGAATGTCTTTCCATTCGATTTTATTCCCGTCGCAAATGGTGAGCATATAGTCAATGGTACTTTTTAATTCACGAACATTGCCTAACCATTCCTGCTTTTGAAGCTGTTCTGTCAGGTCTTGTCCGACTTTTACCCATTTACCGCTTTTGGTAATAAAGTGTTTTACTAATAAGGGGATATCCGCCTTCCGTGCTCGAAGTGGCGGAATGGAAAGGGTAAGAACATTCAAACGGTAAAACAAATCAGAACGGAACGTGCCATCTTGTGATTTCAGTTGAATATTTTTATTCGTGGCCGCGATGACCCGGACATTTATCGGGATTACTTTTCTCCCGCCAATTCTGCGCAATTCTTTTTCCTGAAGAACCCTTAATAAATGGGATTGGACGGTTAGACTAATATCGCCAATTTCATCTAAAAAAATTGTTCCATTATCAGCTAATTCAAATAAACCTTTTTTTCCACCTTTTTGTGCTCCTGTAAAGGTCCCCTCCTCGTAGCCGAATAATTCACTTTCAAGCAAATTTTCAGTTAAAGCACTGCAGTTTATCGCGATAAATGGTCCGTTTTTTCTCATTGAATGAAGATGGATCGAGTGGGCGAATAATTCTTTACCCGTACCTGTTTCGCCTTGAATTAAGATAGGATGCTCGGAAAGAGCAAGTTTTTTGGCAATTTGTTTGCTTTCATTGAGTAAAGGGTGTTCACCAACAATATCATCAAAGTCATACTTTGCGTAAAATCCCTTGTTTCTTAGTTCCCGCTGGGCCATTTTTTCGACTTCAAACGCCTGATTAATGCTTTTAAATGTCGCTACGATTGTATTTTCCGTTTCCATTTGATGACGGAAAATAACAAGATCCACACCGTATATCGTAAAAAATTTACTTTCTTCATTACTAGTAAGGATAAAATCGATAATTTCCTGTTGGACGATGACCTCCTCTAACTGTTTATTAATGGCATCAATTACAGGGAAATGAAATAGAGCCTCTAAGCGGCGGTTAAAAACGGTGACCTTCTGCTGTTGATTAATGGCTAAAATGCCGTCATCGACAGTATCGACAACATTTTGAATATGTTGATTTAACTGTTTTGCGTTTTGTTCTGCATGTGATAGTTTCCGTTGCAAATCAATAATGTTACGGATATACCTTTCTGAAATCAATGACGAGACTTTTTCGCCCAAACAGAAGTATTCGACTACTTTTAAAATAGTTGCCATATCAAACAAGCGAACGCCAATATCGATAACCTTTTTAATGGACGGAGGACAAAGATGGGGCTCGCCAGGAGATATAGCGATATCGATATTTTTATAAAAAATCTGTTCCTTCTTAAACGGGATGAACTGTAAGTGATCAATACCTAGCTGGTAAAGAGATTCTATTAGTTCAACCGTAGCAAAATCATCATCATTCACGACAAGAACGTCAGAATTTAAAGGGATTTTTAAAAGCTGATAAATAAATTGGTGATGGACTGTACGTTTTCCAACCATTATTTCTTTGCTAGTTATCTTACACAGCTCATGTGCCTCTTGCTTCGTAACCTCTGATGAAAACAGTATAAAATCAACATTCAATTGAATTGGCAGAAATTCTTCTGTTGCAAAACTCTCAATATGGACGTAATCACCTAACAATTGCTGCAGCTGCTCATGCAAGACTTGTTTTGTTTGAGAACTTCCGGTGATTAAGGTAATGGAGTGGTTAATCATTAAAACCCCCTATTTGAAAGATATTGGTTCTATTATATCACCCAAAGGAACCAATAAAGGACAATAAAGGTAAGTTAATTTTAAAAATTCGGAATTATCACATTCGCGTGGCTTGGCATAGAAATTGCATATTGATTATAGGATTGATTGAAAAACTAAAATAAGGAGAGGGTATGATGAGTCAATTGGGTAAAAAGGTGGAATCGGTTCCACCAACAAAAAAACCGATGCAAATAAATGTGTTTGCGTTATTATTCTTCGTTGTTGTAGCGGCAATGATATTAACCTATATTTTGCCGGCAGGGGAATACAATCGTGTAGAAGTGGACGGACGGACGATCGTGGAGGCGGATTCGTTTAAATGGACGGAATCCACACCTGTCAACCCATTCGATATGGTTCAAGCCCTACATAAAGGAATGGTTGAAGCCGGTGGTATTATTTTCTTTGTCTTAATTATTGGCGGTTTTTTTGGAGTATTTAGTGCGACAGGTACAATTGATGTATTAATTTCCACAATGGCAAGAAAATTAGCGAAACGAGAAAAGCTATTAATACCTCTAATGATGCTGTTCTTTGCCGCGGGGGGATCGTTAATGGGAATGGCGGAAGAGGGACTAGCCTATATTCCGCTATTAATTCCGCTAGCACTCGCCCTTGGTTTTGATACGATTACTGGCATGGCAATTGTGTTGCTTGGCGCTGCAGCAGGGTTTACAACGGCCGTTATGAATCCATTTACAGTTGGGATTGCTCAGGGGATTGCTGAATTGCCTCTATTCTCAGGGATAGGGCTGCGCCTTATCTTGTTTATAGTTGTTTACCTTGTGTCTGTCATATTCGTCTATCGTTATGCGATGAAGGTAAAACGAAATCCTGCGTTAGGTTTCTATGGAAATTACAACAGGGATCATGCAGATAAGCTGCTGCAATCGAAGGTCAATCTTACAACAAAGCACAAGCTCATTCTTGGAGCCTTTCTATTAAACTATGTTGTTCTAGCTTTTGGTGTTATTAAATTTGAATGGTATCTTTCAGAAATTGCTGCCTTATTTATTATTTTAACGATCGTCGTCGGGATTATTGGAAAACTTTCAATTGACAATATCGTGAAAAATTTTACGAGCGGCTCTGCTGCTTTAATAAGCGGTGCTTTAATTATCGGTGTTTCTCGGGCGACGTTGGTTGTATTAAACCAAGGACATATTGTCGATCCGATGTTGCATGGAGTGTCTGAAGCCATTAAACATGTTCCAGGTACGATAAGTGTTATGGGGATGTACGGCTTCCAATCGGTTATCCATTTCATCTTAGCGTCAGGAAGCGGTCACGCTATGTTAACGATGCCAATTATGGCGCCGCTCGCAGATTTGCTTGATATTACTAGACAGACAGCTGTTTTATCATTCTCATTTGCTGACGGAATTGGAAATATTATTTTTCCAACTGCCGGTACATTAATGGCCGGTTTAGCGATTGCCGGAATCCCGTGGACGAAATGGGCGAAATGGGTCCTGCCGTTAGTCATCATTCAATTTGTAATCGGATTAATAGCGGTTGTTATCGCTCATGCGATTAATTACGGTCCATTTTAGCGATAAAAGACATCTGTTGCGTAACTAAGGAGGAGAATGTTGTTGCTTACGTTGATTAAAGATGGGGAAGTGTATGCCCCCCATTATTTAGGGAAGAAAGATATTTTACTAGTCGATAGCAAAATTGGCTATGTAAACGAATTTATTGAAAATCCGGAGCATTTTGTCCCAATTACGGTGATTGATGCATCGAATCAAGTGGTTGTACCAGGATTTGTCGATGCCCATGTTCATATCATTGGCGGTGGAGGGGAAGGTGGCTTCAAGACACGTACACCAGAATTGACGTTAACTAGTTTAACTACTTCGGGCATTACTACGGTTGTAGGTGTTCTTGGAACAGATGGGACGACACGACGGATGGAAAGCTTGCTCGCTAAAGCGCGGGGGTTAGAAGAAGAGGGCGTAACGAGTTATATTCATTCAGGTTCGTACCAGCTGCCAGTAAATACGTTAACGGACAAAATAGAGAAAGATCTCATTTTTATTGACAAAATAATCGGGGTTGGGGAAATAGCCATTTCCGACCATCGGTCATCAGAGCCTACGTTCGAGGAAATTGCAAAAGTTGCCACGGCCGCACGAAATGGCGGAATTTTATCAGGAAAAGCTGGTGTATTAGAAATTCATGTCGGGGATGGCGAAGAAAAGCTTACCTTGCTTGAGGAAGTGGTTAGTAAGACCAATATTCCTATTTCTCAGTTTCATCCAACCCATATTAACCGAACGGAAGAATTATTTAGGGCCGGGATTCAGTATGCCAAAAACGGCGGATATGTGGATTTAACGACGAGTACGATACCGCAGTTTTTAGAAGAAGGGGAAGTAAAGTGCAGCAAAGGCTTGAAGATCATGCTGAATGAAGGGGTTCCGCTTGAGAATATTACATTTTCTTCTGATGGACAAGGAAGCCTGCCGTCTTTTAACCGGAAGGGAGAGTTAACAGGACTTCAGGTCGGAAAAGTTTCTTCATTGTTTAATGAGGCAAGAGATGCAGTTCTAAATGAAGGGATTTCATTAGAGGTGGCATTACAAGTCATTACGTTAAACCCTGCTAATGTGCTAAAGCTGGCACACAAAGGCCGGATCCAGGAAGGGACAGACGCTGACATTGTTTTACTAGATAAAGATACATTAGAAATTGATACAGTCATCGCCAAAGGAAAAGTAATGGTTAAAAATAAAGTGCCGATTGTGAAAGGTACATTTGAATAAGAGCTAAAGGAAGATTATAATTACATTTTTGCCAAAATTGGAGGGATTAAGTTGAGAAAGTTACCGATTATTTTTGTCCTAGTTTTAACGATGTTATCCATTACCATGTATTCATTTCAGGCCGGGGCGACTGAAAATAAGAATAATTTAGCCAAGACAGCCGGTTCCGGTTCTCTAGTTATTGTAGGTGGCGCCTTAAGTTCAGATAATGAGGCGGTTTATAAAAAATACTTAACACTTGCTCAACAATATAAAGGCAAATCATTAAAGGATGTAAAGATTGCGATTATTCCGGCTGCCAGCGCGGCACCAATTGAAAGTGCTGATTCGTATAAAGACGATTTCGTTCGCTACGGCGTACCTGAAAAAAATATCTATACTGCCCCAATAGCATTAATAGATGACCCTTCGACAAAAGACGTGGACGAATCTACTTGGAAGAATAATGGGAACGATGCTGAAATAGCAAAAAAAATAGAAGAGTTTGATGCGATTTGGTTTGTCGGCGGTGATCAATTACGTCATATTAAAACGTTAGTGACTGCAGACGGGAAGGATACAGTCGTGTTACAAGCCATTAGAAAAATATATGATAACGGGGCAGTCCTTGGTGGATCAAGTGCGGGTGCTGCGGTTATGAGTAATCCTATGATTGCTTCAGGAACGAGCGTAGGGGCATTAAATGAAGGGGTTCACATTCTAAAGAACTTTGATCAGGATACGGGTGACGATCAACTTTTTCTTACGACCGGTTTCGGGTTTTTCACACATGGGATAGTCGACCAGCATTTTCTAGAACGTGGTCGTTTTGGCCGATTGCTTGTCGCATCACAATATAACAAAACACGTTATGGTTTTGGTGTGGATGAAAATTCTGCTATGGTTTATACAGCAAAAGACAATAGTATTGAAATTGTTGGGGCAAGTGGTTTATTAATAGTAGATTTACAGGGGGCGTCAACACCAAAAGGGAAACGCTTTGCGATGAACAATGTAACGATGCACTATTTAGAAAAAGGGGACCGTTTTAATTTAAATGACGGGACGTTCATGCTTAATAAGCTGCACAAAACGACAAAAGGGATTGAATATTACAGCAAAAATCCAATTGCAAAAGATATTTTTGGCCCGCAAGTATTAAAAAAGGTATTAACTGAAGATTTAATAGATAATGAGGCAACAAAGGCGGAGGCCCTTTGGTTTGACATGGAGGATGAGAAAAAAGGAACCGGATTCCGTTTTACTTTTAGAAAAACAGATAAAACAGAAGGGTTTTGGGGAAGAATTGATAAGGTCGGATCTTACTCTGCCTTAAATGTTCAGATTGATGTTGAACCAATTTCGATTAAAATTTCAATAGATAAATAGCATGCTTGAAAGCAGGGGTCAGACCACCACTCTTGGGGGCTTGTCAGGTCCGATTAATCTTGTTTTACAGTTTTGTTCCATGGTTATAGCTTTATAGAGTTGCAAAAAAGAATTAAACCGGAAACAACCCAGGTGAAATTAGCTGTGTTAATTCCGGTTTTTTTTGTTAATGCCAGTTGGATCGCAATATTCTAGGGCATTTACTACTCATAAATCGTTTGAGTCTCCAAAAGCGCCATAAATTATTGAAATATTCAAATTGTTCAAATATAATGAGGGTACTTGAATGTAAACAACTGCATGGTCCAATGGGGGCGAAGATAGAGATATTAGCGATCTAAAATTCTCATAAGTTTACTACATTAGCGCACTCACTCATACATACATGAAGAAAATCCCCCTATTGTAGACAGAAGCTAACAAGCAAATTGCATCTGTTACAACGGAGGGGATTCTTATTTTTTACAAAAAGGGAGGAAGGGTATGCAGCAATATACAAAGAAAGAAAAGGGAGTCTCTGTAAGGCAAGCCTTGTCCTTACCGGCTTTGTCTGGGGTTAATGTGTTGGGTGGAGAGTCGGGGTTGGACCGGATGATCAGGAGTATTGATATTATGGAGGAACCAAATATTTTTCCATTTGTTCAAGAAGGACAATTCCTTATGACGACCGCGTACGGGATTAAGGATGATTATCAGACGCAAAGAAGACTTATTCCGAAACTAGTTGAGAAGAACTTGGCCGGATTAATGATTAAATTATCAAAGGGATATGTCATTAAAGAAATTCAAACGATGATTGATGAAGCCAATCGATTGGATTTTCCCCTTTTGGAAATGCCGGAAAACTTCACACATACAACTGTCATCGATGCCATTTATTCCTTCTTTTCGCTCGAGGAGGGTAAAAATTATAAAACAGTAGAGGATGCCCATCAAAAGTTGATGCAGGCTGTATTGAATGGCGGCGGTATTAATGAGATTTGCCGTACACTCTATCAGATTATCCAAAACCCAGTGGCAATTGTCGGTTCTGATGATGCGATATTGGGCTCTTATCCAAAGTCGTCCTGGACAAGCCGTGATGTTTCAACTCTATTAAAAAATAAAGATGATCACATGATTGTTGGCGGGCGTTCCTTTCAGGTGAAGCACGTACCGATTATTATTAAGGATTACCATTATGGGACGATTTGTGTGTTAGAGGTAGGACATAAGCTTAATGCCTTAGATATTGCCATCATTGAAAGCTCTGCTGCTGTGGCATCGATTAATATTATGAATCAGATGCTTGTGAGAGAAATGGAAATAAGGCATAAAAATGAATTTCTCTTCCAATGGATGCAGGAGCGGATTCATTCTAGCACTGTATTATTGGAACGGGCAAGAATCCTAGGATTAAAGCTGGAATCGTACAAGAATATGCTAGTATTGGAGATCGACCAATTTGAAAAAGTAAAAACAATGGACACAGACGGAATCTATACGGCCGCCCATCTAAAAAGCGTCATTCGTTTTACGATAGAAAAGACACTGAAGAATCATCACCTCAAGTCGATTATTGGCGATAAAGGGGAAACCATGATCATTTTAATCGAACAACATCCATCATTGGAAAATGATTTGGAATCCTTAAAACAACTTGCACAACTAATTTGTGACCAATTAGCCAAGCAAACGAAATATACATGCACGATCGGCATTGGCCGCCCGCGTGAAAAGTTAACCGAATTACCTTCTACCTATGACGAAGCGAAAAAGTCCATTAACATGTCGCGGAGCTTTAACAATCAGCAAAAGGTCATCCATTTTGATGATTTAGGTTTATTCCGACTATTTATTCATTCCAGCCAAGTGGAAACACAACAATTTATCTCCGAATTAATCTCTCCGCTCATCGAATATGATTCGAAAAATAATACGGAGCTAATGAAAACACTAGAAGCGTATTTTCAATGTAATGGGAATATGAGCAGAATAGCTAAATTTCTTTATACCCATTACAATACCATTTCCTATAGAATCGAACGAATTCAACAGATTACCCAAATGAATTTAGAGGATGAGGAGAATCGCTTATACCTGCACCTCGCGCTGAAGCTTAGTAACTCCGACATCTATAAAAAGTTTGTTGCCGCGCATTTGTGATATTTCTACAAATAGACCTTGATAAGATTATGAAATCTTTCAATTGTGGACAAATAAAAAATGCCATAAGATGAGGATATAACATTAATTAACTGAATTTATGAAAAATTCACTAGTTAATGTTTTATTTTACACCCAAGATGGCAGCGCTTTCATTGATAGGTTTGAAAAAAACAAAATCATAGGGGAGGGTTTTTGTAATGTCGCTTAAGTGGTTAGGAGATCTCATTACGGCAAACGGCTTTACGCACACGTTGTTTATCTCATTGGCAGTCATTGGCATGGTGTTAGCAGCTATCATTTGGATTATTGAGTTTTCTGGTCATACGATTTCACGAAAAGGGATTGTGAAGAACAATGTGAAATGGAATGCCACAACCATCGCTATTATTGCCATTAGCGCCGCCGTTTATATTGTCGGACGTCCTGTTCAATTTCAGTTCATACCGGGAATTGGCGGTTTTAATCCAACACTTGCGCTCGCACCAATACTGTCGATCCTCTTAGGGTTACCGGGTGCAATTGGTGTGACATTCTCGATGCCAATCGGGGATGCCATTTCCGGCTCATTAACGGTCGGTTCTTTAGCTGGATGGCTGAGTCATACGTATGTCACTTGGTTGGCTTATAAGATGGTAAGAGGGGCAAATTTCAAAAAGTTTACGAATGTTGCCAGCTACTATCTCTGGGCAATTATTATTGGACCGATTATCCACGCAATCATTATTCCGGGATTTTTAGATTTAACACATGTAGTCCCGCCAGCCGTTGCTTGGGCAGGGGTTACATCCAGTATTTTAATCAATCATATGCTTACAGCGGCTGTGGTATCCGCAATCCTCGTTCCAATTCTCTATCCGATTGTAAAGAATCGCGGACTTTATTGGAAGGATCGATATCAGGCCAATCAGGATTTAGATGCGGATGAAATCAGTGCTGAATTGTAAATAGGGATAAAAGCTCCCTATAGGTAACGCAGCCGCAGTGCTGTACTGTTTGACATCAGTGCTGATTGTAAATATGGATAAAAGGGGAGGGCACCTTGAACGAAACAATTGTAGATATCCAGAATCTTAGATTTAAATATATGTCGAGTAAGGAATTAGTCTTGAAAGGGATCGACCTTCAAGTTAAACGGGGAGAATTCATTGGCATTATTGGTCCTTCAGGGGCTGGGAAAACCACGCTGGTTTCTTGTATTAAAGGGCTGATTCCACACACTATAAACGGAAAAATTGGCGGGAAGATTGACGTATTCAATATGGATATGAAAAAACATTCTCCCGATCAAATTGCAGAAAAAGTGGGCATGGTCATGCAGGATCCAGAGGGGCAAATCATTGGGTTGACGGTTCAAGAGGATTTGGCTTTTGGACCGGAAAACTTTCAATGGCCTGTTGAAAAAATTTTAGATATCATTCCTGAGAATCTGAAAAGGGTTCGCCTTGATGGATTGGCGGAAACGGAGACCTATAGCCTGTCAGGTGGTCAGAAGCAGCGCTTGTCGATTGCCGGGGCATTAATGACGGAGCCAGAGCTGCTGATACTTGATGAACCAACATCAGAGCTTGATCCGATTGGCCGGGAAGAGGTATTTGCCACCATTAAACGCCTGAAGGAAGAAAAAGACATTACCGTCATTGTCGTCGAACAAACCGTAGAGGAATTAATCGGAATTTGCGACCGGATTGTCGTAATGAAAGGTGGATTAATTCTAGCCGATGATCATCCAAAGAATATTTTCAAAAATAAAGATATTTTTTGGGGAGAGAATCGCGGTGAAGTCCCGATTCCGCAGACGGTTCAATTGTCCTATATGTTGTCAGATGGCGGTTATATCCGTGATGAGCAAATTTCACCTTATGAACAGGAGATCTCGCAGACCATTCAAATGTTAGTGCAAGGCAGGTGTTATACATGAATGCTCAAGGTCCTCAACTACAGGTAACCGATTTAGTTTATAAATATCCAAGCTCGAACAAGAATATCTTGAACAAGGTGAATCTGACCATCAATCAAGGTGATTTTATTGCCATTATCGGCCAAAATGGAGCAGGGAAAACGACTCTGACCAAACATTTTAATGGGCTTCATTTACCGATAGACGGCAAGGTGCTGATCAATGGGAAAAATACGAAGCAAATGAAAACGAATGAAATCATTCAATTGGTGGGCTATTGCTATCAGAATCCCGATCATCAGTTGTTTTGCCGGACTGTCTATGATGAGGTCGCCTATGGTCCGAAAAACCTCGGTTTTTCCCAGCAAAAATTGAAAGACAGTGTGATGGAAGCCTTGGAGGTTACCAAGCTTGCTGAGAAGAAAGACCAATACCCATTCACATTGGGACGCGGGGAAAGACAACGACTGGCGATTGCCTCTGTTATTTCGATGGGTTCTCCTATTCTCATTGTCGATGAACCAACCACGGGACTTGACACAAAAGGAATGGAGCATATCATGAACTTTTTGACAAGGTGGAATGAATTGGGGCATACGATTATGGTTGTGACCCATGATATCGAAATGGTGGCTAAATATGTTCCGCAAACGATCGTGATGGCGCAGGGTGAAATCATTGCCAATGGCGATACAAGAACCGTTCTCAATAATAAGGAAGTATTAGAGCGGACATTTGTAAAGCAGCCGCAAATTATGCGGCTTGCCCATGAGTTATCCGCATTTGGGATACAGAAGGATTGTTTGACGGTAAATGAAATGTTTGACCATGTCGTCAAGCTAACGAGTAGTGTTGAACAAAAAACGAAAGGAGTGGGGTGACGTATGGCAGTCGGCTATAGCATTTATGTTGAGAAGGACTCCAAGCTCCATCGCGAAATTGATCCGCGAACGAAATTTCTATGGCTTGCCACTATTTTTGCTGTCAGTTTGCTATTTAATCACCCGCTCCCGCTTGGGATTCTCGTGATTGCGGTCATTGCTGTCGGGCTTTCATCAAAATTAGATTTAAAAACCTTAAAACCTTTTTTACTAGCGTCGATTTGGTTTTTAGTATTAGGGGTATTAATTTGGCCCTTTTATATTTCGCAAGGAACACCAGTAGTGACCGTTTTTGGGTCTACTATTACCACGACGGGCTTATTGTTTGGCTTTGCGATGGGTCTCCGTGTGGCGCTCATGGTAACGACCGCCTCCATCGTGATGATGAGCACATCTCCTCAAAAAATGATGATGGGTCTATTAAAAATGGGGATCCCATATAAAGCAGGAATGGCGCTTTCAGTTGCGATTCGCTTTGTTCCGCTCATCAATGCGGAACGGCTAACGATTACAGAAGCACAACGGACACGTGGGTTGAATTTGGACCAAGGAAATTCATTTAAAAGGTCCATTAAGTATGTTGGCGTTATTGGTCCTTTGATGCTGAGGGTTCTCGATTTAACCAGCACCTTAGCAGTGGCAATGGACTGCCGTGGGTTTGGTGCTCGAAATGGCCGGAGCAGTATTACCAGAATTGAAATTACCAGGCTCGATATCCTCTTGATTGTGGCCGCACTTGTCGCTGTAGTTCTTGCCGTGATCTCAAGAATATTGGGATTTGGGATATTACTTCAAGGATATTTGTAAAAAAGGAGGGATCTCCTTGGATGACAAGGCAGTCGATCTAGTTTTTATTGGCCACTTGACGTTAGATGATACGGTATTGCCCAGTGGGAAAACGAATTACGATTCACTGGGAGGTGCTGCTTTATATAGTGCTGCAGGGGCAAATCTATGGTCCAATCGTGTTGGCTTGGTATCTCGAATCGGCCATGATTACAGCCCCTCGTATCTCAAGCAATTAGAGAGTTTCGGTATCGATACGACCGGGATTTCCCGAAATGATCAGCCCAACATCCATATTTGGGCCCTCTATGATCGGGATGGTCATCGTTATTTTATCCCGCAACAGGGAGGGGGCAATTATTTAGACATGGCCCCTGTTTCGAGTGAAATTCCAATGTCATACCTTCAAAGTGCAAAAGCATTCCATATTGCCCCGCTGCCGCTTCCATGCCAGGAAGAGATTGTTGAAAAATTATCCATGCTCCAATCGCTGATTACGCTTGACCCGCACCATGAATGGCTGGAGCCGGAATACCGTGACCGATGGAAACGGTTGTTAGAAAGAGTCGATATCTTTTTACCAAGTGAGGATGAATTTATTACTTTTTGGGGGATTGCCAAAGAGAATGATCCTGAAAGGTATAAAGAATGGATTCGAAAAACCGCAGAAATGGGTCCTGGAATTGTGGTCTTAAAACTAGGGGAAAAAGGAGTCCTTGTCTATCATTCTGTTAATGATCGTTTTTTCGAAGTTCCTTCGACGGCAGAAAAGGTTGTCGATGTAACAGGCGGAGGGGATGCCTTCTGTGGAGGATTTCTAAGTGGATATATTCAGACATCTGATACGATGACTGCTACTTTGTACGGGACTGTTTCCGCATCCTTTGTCATTGAGGATTTTGGTCCCTTACATATGTTTGAAATAGGGGAAAAGCAAATTTTAGATAGACTTTCCAAGCTAAGATTATTAAAAAATTTTATATAAAAAATGGAGGGATTTACATGTCTAGAATTACACATATGTTTGAAGAAGTGAAAGAGCAAGCCGATCTGTTAACGCAGGGAGCGAAGGATATTGAGCAGCAAGTAAAAGATTTGGTAGCGAAATACCCTTCTTTGAAAAAAACAAATAAGATCTTTATTGTCGGCTGTGGAGATTCCTACTATGCCGGCATTGCCTGCCAACAACTTCTCTATAAATATCTTGGAATTTCCGTTGAAGTCTATCAAGCACTGGAATTTTCTCGCTATGCCTATGAAACCTGTGACGAAAATAGTGTGGTTCTGGCTGTGTCCAACTCTGGAATGGTGGCACGGACAGTTGAATGTGCGCTTCGTGCCAAGGAAATGGGTGCCCTGGCATTAGGGATAACCAGTAATAAGCAATCACCGCTAGCGCAAATGTCGCGGGATATTATTGAAATAAAAATTCCGCCGGTCGTTGGATTAGTCCCTGGAACTCGGTCTTATGCCGGTTCCATGGTATCGTTAGCTATTTTTGGATTTGTGCTTGCGGAGGAACTGGGAAGAATTTCAGAGGCTGGGAAGGAAGAAGCCTTGGCTTATCTAGGTAAAGTTGGAACTATCATGCGTGACACGGTAGAAAATAACTTTGACCAGATTTCGAAATATGTCAATGAATATGTTGGACCAGGGAAGGAAGTCTCGATTTACCATGTGCTCGGAAGCGGACCAAACTACGCCACCGCTCAATTTGGAACAATGAAACTATTAGAAGCAGCAGGATTTGAAAGTATTCCACAAGGGATTGAGGAGTGGGCGCACAGTCAATACTTTGTGACACATAAGGGTTCGCATGTGATTTTTATTTTACCAAAAGGAAGGGCCTATGACCGTGCACTTGAAGTGATGCAGGCAGTGAAGGTTGTCGATGGAAAGGTCATCGTGATCGCAGAGGAAGACGACGAGGAAGTTAAGAAATATGCGAATTTTGTCTGGACGATTAAGGGTGAATCGATTCGTGAAGAATTCACACCGTTTGTTTATGCCGTTCCATTAGAAATCCTTTCGTTTTTGATGGCCAAAGCCTTGGATAAAAATCCAATGGACTTTGATGAAAAGCCATGGAAGAAAGCTGAAAACTTTAGACAGATCTTTAAATCCAACATTGTCTCTATGGAAAAGCTGGAGCAATAGGAAGGAAGAAAGGGAATGAGCGAAAAAGAATTAGTCGCCATGATTGCTTTACGGCCGCTGCCAGGGACATATGAATATAATGGGGAATCTTTAAAGGAAATTGAACGGCAAGCTGTGGAGGAAGCCATTCAATTAAAAGAGGCCGGTATCAATTCCATTATGATTCAAAACGTCAATGACCTTCCGAGCAAGCGGGAGGTCGGTCATGAAATTATTGCCTACATGACAAACATTGGGCGTGCCGTAAAGGATGCGGTCGGTGACCAATGCAAAATCGGAATTAGCATTTTGAAAAATGAAGGTGCCGGCAGCGTTGCCGTAGCAGATGCAATCGGGGCCGATTACGTTCGACTTAAGGTGTACATCGGGGCGATGATTAGTTCTGAAGGCATTACAGAAGGCTGTATTGAAGAAGTATTAGAAATGAAAAAACGAATTGGTTCCTCTGTTGAACTGTGGGCCGACATCTACGACCGCTCTGGTGTCCCGTTAGGAACCATGACGTTAGAAGAAGCGAGCCAACAAGGAGTCAGTAAAGGCAAACTGGACCGCCTCATTATTACCGGTAAAACATTTGATGAATCCATTGAATGGATAAAGCGGGTCAAAAGCGCCCTGCCGGCTGCAAAGGTGTTACTCGGCGGTTCAGCAACACCGGAAAATATCGCAACAGTCCTCGAAGTTTGTGATGGAGTAATCATCGGCAGCTACCTAAAAAAAGAAGGTGTCATGACAAATCCACTTGATCCCGGGCGTCTGGCAACCTTTATGAATGCTTGGGAACAGGAACCTTGTCCCAGTTCGCTACAGGGGTAGGGATTGGGTGACAGGCACCGCGTCCCTGGTTCCCCCGTGCTAGTTTCGATGCCGGTTCCCGTGCCTGACACCAAGATTTCTTACGAAAATCATAAAAATAAAAAATGGCAGAATCCGTGGTTATTGAATAATCAATGCCACAGATTCATGCCACTATTTTATTTTTGGTGCCTAATAAAATGATAACATGAGCATCTCTTCTTTGCTTTTTTAAATAGATTCTGCGTATTTTTTGAAATTATCTAGGATCGCCTGCCATCCTTGTTGTTGGAACTCGATTGGATTCGTAGTTTCAGCATCAAATGTTTCAATTACTTCGGTTTGGTTGTCTTGACCTTTAAAAGTGATATTAACTTTTCTTCCATCACCCAATGTATAAGCAATAACCTCATGTAATTTTACTTCATCATAAGTTCCGCCAAAATCGAACCCAAAACTGCCATCTTTGGCTTCCATTCTTGAGTGGAATTTCCCGCCTGCTCTTAAATCATTCTCAGCAATTGGTGTGTGCCAGTCATCTGAAGCGCTGTTCCATTTTTTTATATGAGTTGGCTCTGTCCAATATTCCCATACCTTTTCTACTGGTGCTTGAACTGTTGCTTCTACAGTTACTTTGTTAGATGTTTCCATTTGATTTTCCGCCTCTCTTAATAGCAAATTTTTTTAAGCGATTTCCTCAATAGATGCCTGACTATATTTTAGATGATTTCGAAGAGTTACGCTACTTCTTCATTGTCTCCTTTTACCGTCCTTGTCATTCGTTTCCTTGTTATCACTAACCTTGTAACTTGCCTAAGCTGCAAAACTTATGCTGGCTTTTTTCTTATTCAACAAACGGAAGGATCGCTTTTTCCATGTTCAAGGTAGGCTTGTTGCACAAGGAGAAGATAAATTATGCTAAAATTACTAATATTATTACAACGTTAAAATTTTAATAGGGGGAACTAAATATGGGTGGAATTGTCATAACTCCTGAACCACCTTATTACGCAGTAATTTTTGTTTCACAGAGAACGGAGGGGGACAAGGGGTACGGAATAATGGCGGACAAAATGGTAGAGTTAGCTTCCCAGCAGAAGGGATTCTTAGGTGTAGAAAGTGCTCGTGATGAAGGGTTAGGAATTACAGTTTCCTATTGGGATTCTTTAGAAGCGATAAAAGACTGGAAGGAAAATTCAGCCCATCGAGTAGCCCAAGATAGAGGGAAAACCGAATGGTACAAAAATTTTTCTCTTAGAGTGTGCAAAGTGGAGCGAGACAAATTCTTTGAAATGTAGCCAAAATATATACGTATAAGGGGAACTACTATCCATATTGTGGTGAATGAAGGAGGGGTTTAATTGTCCAATAAAAATTGTCCTATATGTGGAAAAGAAAACGAATGTATGACAGGTGCGGGAGAACTGAATAACTGCTGGTGTTCCATAGAAGAATTTCCTAATGGAATCTTTGAATTAGTTCCTCTAGAAAGTCGAAGAAAACATTGTATATGTAAAAATTGTTTAAATAAATATAAGGAAGAGCAGAAAATAAACAAAAATAGGTAGGCGTCCAAGGATTGGCTAAAGAATGGCACGAACCGTTGGCAGTACCATTCTATCTCCTTCAACTAGAGACCGGATCATTCTAATTGAAGAAGCTCAATAAGCTATTAAACTTATAATGTAAATGAAAACTCAGGAGAATACTTTTCATCGTAGAGAATATATACAGAATAGGAATCTAAGTACGCACTTTCAGGTGAAGGGAGAAATTACATGAATAACGTAGTAAATGACAATCTGTATGAAACGAGAAATAACCTTGTGAAGGAGATTACTTTATTAAGTGATGCACAATTTAATAGTAAACCTGATACGGGTAAGTGGAGTATAGCACAAGTTTGTCATCATTTAGTTTTAGTGGAAGAGGCATCTATAAAGGCGATTGCATGGGGATTAAAAGAGAGTGATCGTACTCAAAAGGAACGTAAAAACGTTCAGCATTTCATATTGGATAGAACGAAAAAGTTTAAAGCTCCAAAGATGGTTGAACCAGGTGTAGAACCATTTGAAGTGCAGCAAATAATTAATTTGTTAAACGATTCGAGAAAAAAATTGATAACTTTTCTTAGTACAATAGAAGATCAATCGATATTGGCGGAAAAATCAGTGAAGCATCCTGCTCTGGGTGAATTACGGCTTGATCAATGGATTGAACAGATTTATTTACATGAACAGCGACACATAGAACAAATTAAAGAGATAAAATTACTTTTAGATGTGTAGCACTAAACTTATGGGTATAATCGGATTGTTGTATAAGTAAAGACGACTACACAAATTAACCCTCCAAACCAAATGTTAAATAAATAATATTTACCTTCCTTTAACTAACAGAGGAGAGTTTTAAAATTGGAGCTGTCATTGTGGCAGCTCTTTTTATTGAGCAAATGAGATCAGTCTGCTAAAAATGCAGCCTTTTCTTATCCGACTTACGGTCAGTTTTAAAAAAAAGATTGCATAAGAAGGAATTCAATTTGTTGGAAGAGAATTGGAATAGAGTGGTTATAAGATTCTTTTGGGGGGATAATCGTGGATTGCAAAAAGGTTAAAAAAAGCTTTAGAGTTGTAGGCATAAAAGGCGGAGGAGCTTTTGCTAATTTTGGTGCCGAAGTTCCAAAACTTGCCCAGCAATTTCTATCTCGTTTAGACGAAGTTGAACATCATTCGGGTACTGAAATAGCTCTTTTCGAACCTAAAAAGGATGAAAACCATCTAGAAGGTCACTTTTATGTAGGATTAATGGTTAATGAGGCTCTAAAAGAAGTTCCAGTTGGGATGGATTATATCGAAGCTGCTCAAGCCTATGTCACGACTAGGGGAAAAATACATAATATCGATAACCTACATAACCAATTATTAAAATGGGCAGATGATCAAGGTTATAAAAGGGATTTAGAATCTCATATTGTTGAGACCTATCATCCAATTGAGAATGGAGAGGAAGAAGTAGAGATTTATTTACCGATCCATATTTAAGATCCAGTTGATTTAAACCCAGGGGGCAAACTTATGGCGGCTATTATCTTATTCAACGGGTTCAATTCTTAAAATCGGGCGCAATTCCGAAGCAAGAATTGTGCTCTTTTTTTATGTTAGGGGCAATTTTGTGAATAAAGAAATTCAATAATAGATAATTATAAAAATAAATAAAGGAGTAAAATAATATTCAAATGGAGACTTTAAAAAGAAAAAGGAGTCATAAGATGAAAACCAAAATGTATTTATTAGGTATAGCTCTAATTCCTTGGATTTCTATTCCCTTATTGGGTAAACAATCAATAAAAAGATTTTTACCTGCTTCAATCTTTATGGGGCTTCTATTAATTGGAGAAAGTCTATTGGCTCGTAAAAAAGTATGGTGGTGGATTTATAAAAGACCTCATCCTAGTATTATGGGCGAAGCACCATTAATTGTAGGACCTTACATTGTTGGTTCATTGTGGATGTTGAGACTGGGATTTGGTAATATTCTAAAATATTCAATATTTAATTTAAGTATTCATTTATTATTCGTATATGTATTAATGGATTGGTGCAAACGTAATGGATATTGGTCCCTAGTTCGGCTAAAAAAATATCAACTATTGCTTTTATTTATTATAGAAGCAATCATATTATATGCTACACAGTTATTGTTTGAGTTAAGAAAAAAAACTGAATCAGAAATACTTAAATAGTTCTGTTAACACTATTGTTAATCTTCCACAATCGGGCTCGATTGTGGAATAAAACTTAGATATTAAACAACTTTATTGTTAAAGCAGCCTTTATAAAAAAATTAAATACTTTAAAAAATAGCGCCCTTCCATTTACACCAAAGGAAGGGCGTTTTTTATCATATTTAGAGTGAGTGTCCACCTGAGGTGTACATTTGTCCAAGAGTGGTGCCTGACACCATGATCACTATATCCACTATAACCATCATTAAGGTGTTACTTTCATAATCCGGCCTTCCAATTTGTATTCGAATGGTCGAGGTAATGATTTAACAAATTCTACCGTAGCTTGGAGGTCTTCTGGTCCAATTTCTAAGTTTGTTGCCCGAGGGCCGATGCCGTATTTTTCGTTTCCGTACATGTAGTTATTCACCACAACGGAATATTCTTTTTCTGAGTCGATTTTGCTTCCATCCGGTAAGAATAGGTCTACTACTTTTCCGGTTTTCGCCTCAGAGTCATACGTGTACGTGTATTTGAAACCAGCAATATGGAAGTCAAGACCGCGTTCTGTAATTTGATTGTTCAATACGTCTCTTAAATCCGCACCGCTTAGGTTCACTTTATTTAAGATATTTGCGAATGGCTGGATAGAAAACAAATCACCGAATGTGACGTTGCCTGCAGCAATATCTGCACGGACTCCGCCGCCGTTCATTAACGCAAAGTCAGCATTCATGGCTGCCTTCATGCCATCGGCAATTAAATTTCCAAGACCCGTGTCGCCAAACTCGCTGGCAGCTGAAGGATACTCCTTATTTAACGAAGTTGCAGACTCACCCATAATCTCCGCTTTCAATGGGGCCACTAAATTTTCATACTTGTTCATAATGTCCGAAACGGCAGAATCAGGAATATATTCGTCCTGAAAGACAGTCACAATCTCTGCTTCCTTTTTAATGATATCACCTGTTACTGGATCCACTTCTAAATCCACATCAGAAAAAGCAGAGCCGTATGAGTACGCTTGGACGATTAACTTGTTTTTTACTACTTTATTTGTATACACATGGTTATGAGCTGCAAAGATGACATCTACTTCGTCATCCACATTTTCCGCAATCCTGGAAGCATCAAACCTATCTGTGTAGCCGGATTGAATGGCTGGATTATGCGCCAGAACAATAATCGCTCGAATGCCTTGGGCTTTTAGTTCTTCCGTATATTTGTTAATTGCTTCTACTTCATCAGTAATCTGAAGGTTTTCATTTCCTTTTTTCACAATCATCAGTGGGGTTTCCTGCGTAACCACCCCGATAAAACCAATTTTGACGCCGCCTACTTCTTTCACCACATAAGGTTCGGTGATTAATTTACCTGTTGATTGATCAAAAGCATTGGCTGCGACAACAGGGAAGTCCATGCCGTCATAGCCCTTTGTTCCTTTTCCATCCGGGTGCTCGCCGCCGTGAATCATCCGGCGCAGCTCATCGATCCCTTTGTCAAACTCATGGTTTCCAAGGGTGCCGACATCAAAGCCCATTTCATTCATGACTTCCACGGTTGGCTCATCATGAAAAAGGGCGGAGATGAGTGGACTTCCACCAATCATATCACCAGCATGAACAAGAAGGGTGTTTTCGTTTTCTTCTTTCCGCTGCTTCATAGCTGCGGCCGTATATTCCATACTTCCAGCGGGCCGGCCGTTTACATTTGTAACCGTATCTAGCTGGCCGTGCAAATCATTTAAGCCAAGAAGCTTAACCTTCACAGGGTGAGCGCTGAGGTTTAGTTTGAAAATACCAAAGCCGGCGCTGTCGGTTTTTCCTGTGTAAGAAATGTTGCTGCCTTCTTTAATAAATTTTTCAGCTTCTGGGGACGTAGTAAACGTGACGTTCACATCGCCGGCGATTGGAGCAATCGACCAGTTTTGGTCCGCAGTAGGTGTGATTTCTTTCAATTCAGCAATATAATCCATTAAAATTTGACGGTTTTCATCGGCAGAATCAACAACCATTTCACTGCCTTTAACACCTGGGAAGTTCCCGCCGCCTCCAGCGCGGTAGTTGTTCGTGACAACGATAAAGTCTTGGTCTGGATCAACCGGCTGACCGTTATACGTTAAGTTCACGACACGGCTGGAATCCGGGTTCACAAGTTTCCCATCTTTATCGTATTTCGCTGGTACGGTCACATCGACTTGATATTGAACCCCGTCAATGACGTCGAAATTATAAACAGGGAATCCTGGATTTAATAACGGCTGTTCTTCTTTTTTGTTCGGGTCGATGGTATTGAACTTGCCTGCTGACATTTCAATCCATTCTTTTACAACTGAGCCTTTAACTTTAATTGCTTTCAACGTATTGTCATACAAATATAAATCGCCGGCACTGCGGATCGTTAAATCCCCTTTTCGGATTTCGGTGTATTCAGCGACACCGTTACGTCCAGCCTTGAATGGAGCACCAACAGAAAGGATTGGCAGGTCCTTATATTCCGGCTTGCTTTGAGCGATGTAGTTCTCCACATACCATTTTTGTGCGTTTGTTACGACTTGGATAGACGGGTCGTCCTTCACAAGGGCAAAATAGCTGTGAATGTCGTCGGTTGTTTTTCCGATCGGAGTATTTACGTATTTAACTGTTGCCTCATGGTCTGCTTTCACAGCATCCACAATAGCTTGAACCGGCTTCACCTGTTTCGGCGAGTAAATTTCGCGTGTGGAAGATTGTGATTCGGCAACAGACCATTTTCCTTTTATTTTTACAAGGTCAAGGTCGATGAGTCCTAATGAACCGCCGCCATAACCGGCTTGTACTGCTGGAACATCGTTGATCGTTCCTTTGGCATTATCTACACCTGGAAGCGGCTTGCCGTCTGCCCCCTTAAATAATGCATCCAGCGCACTTTCAGTTTTTGCCGGGAAAACTTTATGGGTATGCGAAAAAGTAATCGCATCAATTCCTGGTACTTCACTTAACGAGTAAATGACGTCTTCGGTATTGTTTTTATCGCCGCTGAAACCGGAGTGAGCCAGCGCAATGACTACATCAGCTCCGTCTTTTCTCATTTTCGGAATGAATTTTTTAGCGGTTTCAATAATATCCTTCGTGATGACTTTTCCATCTAAATGGACTTTGTCCCACTCGTTAATTTGTGGCGGGACGAAGCCGATAAAGCCGACTTTGATGACATGGTTTTTCCCTTGGGAATCGACTACCTTCTTGTTGATGATTCGATAAGGGGTAAACATGTTTTTGTCATTATCAGGATCGTCGTCATGGTCATCGATATAGACGTTTGCATTGACGAATGGGAAGTTGGCCCCTTTATAGGCTTGTTCCAGAAAATCAAGTCCATAGTTGAATTCATGGTTTCCTAATGACGCCATATCATAGCCCATTAGATTCATAGCTTTGAATACAGGGTGAACTTCACCTTTTGTTAACGGATTGATTTTTGCGACATATGTACCTAGAGGAGTCCCCTGGATGAGGTCCCCGTTATCTACTAATAAGCTGTTTGCCGCTTCTGCACGGGCTTCGTTCACAAGGGCTGCGGTGCTGGCCAGGCCAACATTTGGGTATTCAGCATCCTTAAAATAGTCATAGTTTAGCAAATTGGTATGGATGTCCGTTGTTTCCATTAATCGGAGCTCAACTAAAGGTGTTTTATCTGCCTTTTGGGACAGACCTTGCTGAGCTGCGCTGGCTGATTGCGGCAATAAGCCGGAAGCAGTTAGTAAAATGAGCGCCAATAATGCTGACAATAGTTTCTTTGCCAAATCTGATTCACCATCCTGGTAAAATAATATTTTTACTGCATAAAAAAGTGGATTTCCCCAAAAAACACTAGGTAATACCTATAAAATACTACCCCAGTCAATAATTCACCCATTTATTAGGTGGGCGGTTTTCGACAAAATTCTATCTTTTTTGAGGTTATCCTTTCCTATCATAAAAAAAACCCCACTCTTCTGTAAGTGAAGGAAGTCCCAGGTAGAAATACCGATATAATACAATACTGCATAAATGTATTAAAAATGAAGTTCAGTCTTTTTGAAAAAGAAGATTAGTTTCAACCAGATAGAAATGAAGGGCATAACCACAGCAAAAAAACGAAAACCTGTCTTTCATAACAGAAATGAAAGACAGTTTTTCGTCTTCTAATAGTTCTTCAGCTTACCGTTTCACAAGCAATCCCGTCTTTATCGCGATCCAATTTTCGGTTAGCATCATAAAGTGCCTTAGAAACAAACGGCTTGTATTTTGTCTTCCTACCTTTGTTCTTCACCTTGGAAGATCTAGCCACGCCGCCTTTATACACCTTATTCATTGCCTTTTTTTTTGTGGATTTTTAGGGGAGAGATTTGAAATAAAGTCACGATGTTTATAAGAAAGATGCGAAGTTTGTGAAAAAGTCCGATAATTTATAAAAAAGTTTGATCAAAAGTCCTGTATTGATTGCAGGACTATTTTTATTCCGCAATCGGGCCATTTAATGGAATAATAATCTCTGGTGGAATTGGATATTTATGTTAACGTTAGTGTGGATTTGTGAAGGCTTGTACTTAAACTGCACCGTTAGCTCAATAATTAAAGAAGCTTCCGCTGCCTCCCTTGTGTACCTATAGCACCCAGTAAGTTGAACAAGCTTTTCACTTTCTATTGCATATATTTACGAACTTTAGGTTACGCCTGGATTGATCTTTGAAGGGAACCGTTTTAATACCAAAGCTCCATTAAAAACAGAATGTGTCCAAGCATCCATCAATATATATTCATCAAAGAACAAAAGTTGAATTAAAATACAGGATACTTATTTATGTGAATTGGAGGAAAAAAATGTTTAAACCTAATCCCGCTAATACCGCAATTGTAATAACTGACCCACAAAATGACTTTTTGTCCCCCGGAGGTAAAGGGTACTATTTGACAAAAAATATTATCGAGCATTACAACACACTAGGTAACCTTGAAATTTTAATAAGTACAGCCATGAGGAAAGGATATCAACTTTTTATATCACCCCATTATATATATCCCCATGATTATAGTTGGCAATTTACTGGAGCTGAACAAGAAATGTTATTAAAGCTTCGAGTATTTCAAAAACAAAATGACTACACTTCTGCAGGAGCGGACTGGGTTCCTTCACTTAAGCCATACATTTTAGCTAACCAAACAGTTATTGCGACCGCCCATAAGATCGCCAGTCCGCAAACAAATGATCTAGTTTACCAATTACGTCAGCATAGGAAAGAAAAGGTCATTTTGGCAGGTGTTCTATCAAACATTTGTGTAGAATCTCATATGAGAGACTTAATCGAGAATGGTTTCCAAACAGCTGTTGTTTATGATGCTACTGCCGCCATAAGTGAGAAGGATTTCCAAGCAGCTGTTACAAATTATCAGGCATTCAGCAGTGCTACATGGTCAACTCAACAGGCGATCTCTCAATTATAAGAAATAAAACACTGTCCCAAGAGTTCACTTAAAAGGGTTGCTAATAAAAGCAACTCTTTTTGTTTAATTCTAAAGTTCTTCCACTAACCTGCCCCTTTAGTGGAAGAAGAGCTTCCGTAGCAGTCCTTTGTTAAACTCAAGCACGCGTTAGTTGAGTAAGTAAAAAGAAAAAAGGCTGCCGAAACAGCCATACTTGTTGAATTTATTTACTACTCCATTAATAACGCTTTAAGCTCTTCTGTCATTTGTTCCACTAATTCAGGTCTTCCGTGAAACTGGGCAGGAGTATTTTGGTATAATTGAATACGCCAATATCCATCTTTTTTTACAACAATAAGAGTGTGATGAGTGTTTACGTTTGGGTTAATGTCATTTGTTTGAGGAGGTACCATTCCAGCAATTGCTCGTACAATTACTATGTCAGAACTTAGAAATTTTACATCTTTTACTTTGCTAACAAATCGAGCCGTTTGATGGTGCTCAAAGATTGGATTAAGGTGCGAAAATATTTCCACCCTGCCGATTGATTGACTTCCATCAAAACCAATACTTTCACCATCTTCTGTAAATAAATCTGCCATTCCACGAGCGTTTCGATTATTCCAAGCATCTAATAGTTGTTTATATACTGCTTGTACTTCTTTTGTAGAATTATTCTCCATATTATTCACTACTCCTTTATTACCTGATATTTACTTATGATTCTAAAATAGAAAAAATCTATATTCAATATTAGTACCTATGTATTTTCTTATTGCACTAACCTGCCACGTTAGTTCAACAAGAAAAAAAGACCGACTCAGCGATCTTCAAATTTAGCTAACGCACCCGTTACTTTAATAAGATTTAAATTTAAGATTATTTCTCCCATAATTCAATCCAACTTCCTTCTGGATCAGAAATCCAAATAAATGTTCCAAACTCGCTTTTTTCAGGTTGTTTTAAAAGTGGAATTCCAATTTTTTGAAATGTTCCATCCACGCTTCAATATTTTCTCCTTGAAAATTTAGGATCACAGATTGTTCATCTGGAAAATAATTACTACTTTCTTTGAACAAAGAAAAGATTGTTTCGTTGTCAGCATCGGGCTTGATGATAGTGCCATTCCACTCTCCCATCGATATACCTAGAGTTTCTTTATACCAATTTTTTAATGAATCAACATCTTTTGCTCTCCAAAAAATCCCACCGAAACCTTTAATTTTCATAGTCCAATTTCATTTATTTTTATGATTAGAATTCAGTAATTCTGCCTCTATTTCTTCGTCTGACACAAATACCTCTTCATTGTTTTGGCTCTTACTTTTAGGAATTAACAATAAAATGCCCAAGATTTAAACAATTATAATTAGACAAACAGAAATAGTATGCAACCCTTGCCCTGCTGCTATAGCAACTTGCAATACAATAGAGGCTGTAGGCAATGATAAACTAATTATTAAAAGTCCAATAACCTGTACATAACATTCCCCTTTCAATTCCTAGTTCATAAAGTCGTTACTGATATATATTCTAGAAAATAATTAGTTTTCCTTCTTTCACTAATGCTACAATGCACTTGTACAGCTAACGTGGAGTTAAGTGGAACAAGTAATTGCAAAATAGAGTTGATTTAATTGAATGCCAAAGAAGATATTATATGGTTTCAAAAAAACTCAGTGATTTATCTATTCACCGAGCTTTTCATCGATTTCATAAAAACAGCAGCCAGAGCAGAAAAAAGGGAGAAAACATGAAAAATATATGTGTAAAACATCAATTTTGGCGACTTATATCAAAAAGGTAACTTACTAATGACGCTAAAAAGATTGGATACATATAAAAAAGACTGTTATTTGACCATCGCCATAATAACAGTCTAAACATATTTATATTGCTCCTGCTTTTAGCAAAATTTTTTCAATCTCTTTAAAGCCTTTCTCACGTGCGTGTTGTAAAGGAGTCACATTATCATTGTCTGGAATGTTCACATTCGCTCCATGCTCTATTAGCAATTGCACCGTTTGCTGCTGTTTTTTATCGCCATTATTCAAAATAATCGCTTCTAATAAAGCGGTCCAACCAAGATTATTGATATGATTCACATCAATATCTGTTTGAGTGAGAAGTACGTTGATTACGTCGACATACCCATGTTCTGAGGCAGGGATTAAAGCTGTTCCTCCATACCGGTTTGTAATCGTCGGATCGGCACCTGCTTTAATCGTTAGTTCTAGAATATCTAAATATCCTTCTGCACCAGCATACAGGAAGGGACTGTTTTTGATATCATCCTGGATGTTCACATTTGCCCCTTTCTTGATGAGTATTTTTGCGGTTTCTACATCATTAGAATAGGTCGCATTCATAATGGCGGTCCGCCCTCTTGAATCCTGTGCATTGATATCCGCCCCATTCTTAATGAGCTTGCTTAAAGTGTCCGCCTCTCCACGCTTTGCAGCTTGAAGCAGCTGTTTATTTAATCCTTCGTTCATGATTTCCCGCTCCTTTTCTTGTTTTTGCGGTTCGCCACTAATGCTAGAAACACAACCTTGAAGCAAGAGGATACATCCAATAAATGCCATCATATATTTCCACATAATATATCCGCCTCTATATTAGCATTGTTGTTGCCGCTGCTCTTTTTTCCATTAGAATATATTTGCAGTTTTTTCTCTTGTAAAACGTGTTCCGTTTAGAATGACAATTATTTATTCAATTCTTTCCAAAGAGCAAAAGGATTCTTTTCTGAGTGATTTTTATCAATCTTGATTAATTGAATGTCGCGTTGTTCGTTTGGAAGAGCTATTTGCTGATAAACGTATTTTGTTCCTAACCCAACTTCTTCTTCCTCTTGTGCAGTATAGAAATAATAAACATTTTTAAGATTTGCCCAGTAAATGGCGCTTAAACACATCGGGCAAGGCTCTCCGCTTGCATATAATTCGCAGTCGGAAAGGTCAGTCGTACCAAGAGTGCGACATGCCTGCTGGATTGCTAAAAGTTCAGCATGCGCAGTGGGATCATGTGTTTCGAGAACATTGTTTACTCCCTTTGCAACAATCTCTCCATCTTTAACGATCACTGCGCCAAATGGTTTTCCTTTTTTGTTTTTTGTATTGTCATAAGCTAACTCGATTGCCAGTTGCATAAATTCTTTGTGATCCATTTAAAAACACTCCTTAAAAAGTGAAATTTTTGAAATAATTATTTTTACTCATGTTTTTTTGTTTTCCATAGTTGTTCGAGCAGAATAACGATCATCGTACCAACAAGTAGACCATTACTGAAGATATATTGCAGAATGGAAGGAAGACCTAGAAATATACCAGCAGGAAGAAACATTAATCCAACACTGATTAACAAAGTAATTCCTAATATGGTCAACCTGCGCTCGTCTAATTCCTCTTTCAGAATCGATTGGAAGGCAATCCCTATCATCTGGACAAATGATGCTAGAGATGCAGCACTGGCAATAGGGCCTGGAAGCGATGCTAAAAAATTGACGATCGCTGGAATAAGAGCGATTCCTGATAAAGCAAGACTTGCGATAAGGAAGGGTCTTAGTCTTTTTTGCTCCGTTAGTCGAATAAAACCAGCGGATACTGGCAACGGAACAATTCCAATCGTGGAAAAAAGAGCAGATAAAAAATGTGAGATACCACCTGCCCAACTAGCACGATTAATCGTTTGTTTTTCGTCTTTCCGAGATGCTGGTACCACTTGTTTAACAGCTGCGATGGCAGCAACCTGATTTGAGACTAAAATAAATGTAAACAGAATGGCCGTTACTACCATTCCAGCATTTAGCTGGGGCGCACCCCAAGCAAAAATCTCCGGTAGTTTCACGAAAGAATCTGATCCGGAAGAAGAATTGGAGGTTTTGCCAAATAAGAAATATAGGAACCATCCCAACAAAATCCCGACCAACAATGCGTAACTTTTCATCCAGCCTATCCCTTTAATCGATAGGAATATAACAAGTAAAAATACACCGAATGAAATTGCTACTGTTACATAATCAGGTCGGAGTGGTTCTCCTTGTAATGCCATCATTCCTTTTAAAAAAACACCACTAAGTTGTAGCGCTAAAATTAAAAGAAAAGAACCAGTTACTAAAGGCGTGAACAAGAATAGCAACCGATTAACTAAGCCGGTTACTCCGAGAATAAAGAGTAAAAAGCCTGCAACGATTAATCCCCCTTCTAAGAACTGTAAGGTTTCTGTCGTGCTTTGTCCCTGCTGAATTGCCACACCTGCTAAAATCACAAAAACACTAACCCATGAACCTGCAGGCCCGTCAGCAATTGGGTATCGATGTCCCAGCCATCCTTGTATAAAAGAACTAATTCCCATTACGAAAAATGTTCGCTGCATTAACTCAGAAATTTCCTCGATTGACAAATGAAAAACGTTACCGATTACAATCGGGAATGCCACAGAAGTGGCTAGTAGGAAAATGAACCATTGAACAGTACTTAAACTGCTGTAAAAACGTTGTTTCTCCAAATTGTTTCACCTTTAACTTAAGAAAATTTTTATAAAAGAGGCTGTGTTAAAGCACATTGTTGATTTTGAGCACAATGTTGATTGGAGTGGAAGGCGGCGCGAGACTCCTGCGGGAGCAGCGGGACAGGTGAGACCCCGCAGGCGCTTTAGCGCCGAGGAGGCTCACCGCCCGCCCCGCGGAAAGCGAAGCGCCTGGAACGGAAATCAACATTCACTTTTAACACAGCCATAAAAGAAATAAGGGAGAAGGGGAACAGTGAATCTAATTCCTCTTTTTATCTTTTATAAAATTATGGTATCATGTGATTTACTATATGAAAAATATAAAAAAAATCAATTTTACTAAAGTTTTTCATATAATAAAGGAGCGTGTTCTACCTATGGACATAAGACAACTTCGATATTTTATTGCAATTGTAGAAGAAAGAAAAATTACTGCTGCCGCTGAGAGACTTCATATCTCCCAGCCTCCGTTAAGCCAGCACCTGAAAGCAATGGAAGATGAGCTGGGAACGAAATTAATAGAAAGAAATGCGAAATATTTAGAAGTAACGGAAGCAGGAAAAGCCTTATATAAATATGCGCTGCAAATGACTCAGTTAATGGAAGAGGCTGGAATCGAAGTAAAAGAAGTCGGAAAAGGGGTAAGTGGAAGACTAGCGATAGGTATTAATACTTTTTCGGTGGTAGGATTACCTGAGTTACTTCACCAATTCCACAAAGAATTCCCTAAGGTTACCTATAAAATTCATCAAAATGAGTCAGCCTATCTTTGTCAATTAGTGAAAGATCGGATCGTAGAACTGGCGATTATACGTTTACCGCTCGAGTTAGATATTTTTTCAGTTCTTCATCTTCATACAGAGCCTTTTTACTTTATTACTTCAAATAAAAAGCAGCCTTTTAATCGGCAGGTTATGCTTGCTGACATTCAAAACCACCCTCTGATTTTACCAAGTACAGAAGGAATGGGAGTTCATTATCTGATTTTGGAGGCATTTTCAAAGGCCCAACTTCAACCGAACATTATTGCCGATTGCTCTGATATTTCCCTTTTATTAGATTTAGTTGCATCTGACTTTGGATCAGCTATTGTTCCAGAAACCGTAATTAAACAATACAAAAACTACAATATCCATGCCTCCAAAATTACAGATACAGAGCTATCTGCATCTACGGGATTAATATGGCTGAAAAATCATTATCTATCAAGAACCGCTCAAAACTTTACTAGCCTATTAACAGAATACAGTAATCAAATTTAAGAAGGAAAACATGGCTTAATATTTCTGTTTCCATGGATTGAAAGTTCTACTAGAAAATCAAAATTCTTTTGGACGATAGATCGGTGGAAATACAATTACAAATTGAACAATTCATGTGAGACAGGGATGGTAAACTTGCAAACACTTTCGAAAAGTGGTATTCTAAGGAAGAATTATTTTTGTTCGGCGGTTTAAAGGAAAGTATAAGTAGAACTTTTCGTCTAATGATCACTGATAGCAAGGATAGTAACATATTGTGTGCATAAGCACACAGCAGGAGGAAACACACATGGAACAAGGTAAAGTAAAATGGTTTAACGCAGAAAAAGGTTTTGGATTCATCGAACGCGAAGCTGGAGACGACGTATTCGTACACTTCTCAGCAATCCAAAGCGAAGGCTTCAAATCATTAGACGAAGGTCAAGCAGTTACTTTTGAAGTAGAACAAGGTCAACGTGGACCCCAAGCTACTAACGTTCGTAAAGCTTAATAATAATTGTCTAATATAAGACAGGCTCTATTTTAGAGTCTGTTTTTTTTTCATAAAAACAAGGAACCCCACATTAAGTAATGGTGCTCTCATTTAAGAACGGGCAGCAAAAAGCAGCCTTTTCCTAATTCGACTGGCTGGGCAGGATGGTGGAAGAAGAAATTCATAGGAAAAATTGTATATCGTCTCGTATAAAAACAGGGTTTTAGGGAATTTTAATTAAGATTCATTTTTTACATAGAGTGGAAATGACTACCGAGAAAAATAATGGGGAGAATGGATAAATTGAAAAAAATGGATACTTTAGGTTTTTAATATTCCTTGACAGGAATATTCCTAATCGGGTATAATCAATTCAACAGGACGTTAATACTAGTGATGATGTAGATGTGCTTTAACCGGAGACCATCACTTGACGAGGTGAGGAATATGTCAGGGAAGATTCCGGGCGTGAACATGACGACGCTGAGCGCTTTGTCTGAACCAAATCGTATGAATATCGTCGAACTCTTGCGTAACGGTCCCCTGACCGTTGGGGAAATTGCCGACCAGCTGGGATTGAAGCAGCCCCAAACTTCGAAGCATCTAAAAGTGCTAAGCGACAACGGGATTGTGGAAGTGCAGGCCGAAGCTAACCGCCGCATCTACAAGCTCCGGCCTGAACCCTTCCATGCGCTGGATTCTTGGATACAGTCCTTCCGGAGCGTAATGCAAGAAAGATTCGACAATCTAGATGATTACTTGAAGGAATTGCAGAACAAGGAAAAATAATAAAATCTTTTCATGATCAAGGAGGAATTACAATGTCAAATAATGAAATGGTATCAAGAGTAGAGAACGATCGGGTACTGGTACTGGAGCGCGTTTTCAATGCGCCACGTGATCTCGTATTCAAGATGTTTAAAGAACCGGAGCATCTGAAACAATGGTGGGGGCCGAGGGGTTGGGAGGTTCCGGTCTGCACCGTCGATTTCCGTCCGGGAGGCGTTTGGCACTACTGTATGAAGTGTGTTGATCAGAATCTGGGTCAATTTTTTGGTATGGAAGCATGGGGCAAAGGGGTTTATAAGGAGATTATCGAGCCGGAGAAGATCGTCTACATCGATTACTTTTCGGATGCTGAGGGCAATGTGAATGACTCCATGCCGTCGACCGAAATGACATTGGAATTCATCGATTTGGGTGGAAAGACAAAGCTGATAAACCGTGCTGAATATGTGTCCGCTGAAGCTCTTAAGACCGTCATGGATATGGGTATGCTGCAGGGCATCACCGAAACTTGGGACCGTTTGAACGAGCTATTGGAGTCGCTAAAGTAGAGTTACCGTAACGCTGTTTTCAGCGTTAGTAAGGTTTAGGAGCACAAAAACTCATATTGCAGAAGGTATGAAAGCACCTAAATAGGTGCTTTCAAGTTTTTCCGGAAATAAGCGCCTGTCACCGCCCGCATTTTGTCGAAAACCTCGCGGGGAGTGACCGGCACTGTTATTTTAAAAATTACTCATTAGATAAATCTGAGTGAGGTGTAAGAATTCGAATATGATGTTCACTATATTCCTTTTCTATAATTGAAGGAAGGGAACTGTCTGTTACGATTAAATCAATATTTTCTAATGGACAAATATTAATATAAGCATTAGTTTCGAATTTTGACGAATCTGCCACGACAACTTTATGTTTTGAACGTGACAGAATGGACTGAATCACCCCGACTTCATGGATTCTAAAATCTGTTAAACCATGTTCAATTGATAAGGCATTAATCGTAATAAAGGCGATATCAATATTAAAGTTAGCTAGAATGTCTTCACACTGTTTTCCATATAACGTGCATTCTTCTGGATTATAAAAGCCACCTGATAGGATAATGTTGAAATTTTTATTCTTTCCAAGAATACTTACAATTCGCAGATCATTGGTGATAATCGTTAATCTTTCGAATTTGTCTACCAAGACTTTTGCGAGTTCAATGGTAGTGGTACCACCGTTTAAAGCGATGGCTTGCCCCTCTTCAATTAATTCAACAGCTACTAAGGCAAGTTGTTTTTTTTTCTCTAAATTTTTGACTTCTCTTTCGTTAAAAAGTTTATTTAGTGCAGTATCCTCTTTTTGTTTTAAGATTGCTCCCCCGTGAACTCGTTTTACAGTACCCTTTTTCTCCAAAACCTCTAAATCTCTTCTAATTGTATCGATGGAGACATCTAATAATGAAGCTAGTTCTGCAGCTTTTACAGCTTTTTGCTGCTTTAAAAAGGTTTCAATTTCATGATGTCTTTGTTCTTGTAACAAAATACCGCCCTCCAATAACATGATAAAAGTCCATAAGTAAATAATATACTAATGATTATACCCTTATAATAAAGAAAAATGCGGCAAAATAACGCAAAAAATATTCAGAATTCATCTAAAAATATGTAAACATCACGTAAACTATATTGAAATTGTGTAATGAAACTGTAAAACCCATTGTAAAACAGCAAAAAACGGACTAATCTTGCAATGTGAGAAAAATGAAACAATATAGACTACAGAAGCAAGAAATCGTTAGAAAGGACTTGAATAATGGGTAGCTATTATAATCCGGTAAAAATCAAAATAGATTCTCTAGAGGTAATTGAGAATGTATTGAGTGCTATAAGTTATAAACCAAGCAAGGTTTTGCTTTTAACACGTGGAGGTGATTTTTCAACATCACAGGCTGGACAAACCTTAGAAAAATATCTAGCAAAATTTGAAGTCAGACAGCTCGAGATCCAAATATCCAATCCTGATATTGAAGACTTATTTCGATATGTACAACTGATTAAAGAGTTCGATTACGAATGTATAGTAGGCATCGGGGGAGGAAGTGTTCTCGATCTTGCTAAATCCTTAGCTGCTTTAAAGAAGATGAAAGTAGATTCTGTTTCTATTTTACGAACTTTGATTAAAGACAAACTTTATGCAGAAAATCCAAACAGAGTTCCATGGGTTGCCGTACCTACTACATCTGGAACTGGTTCTGAGGTGACTTGCTGGGCAACGATTTGGGACAACGCGAACGGAGTAAAATTGTCCATTGACACTGAAAACTTATATGCCCATACAGCAATCATCGATCCGGCACTAACGGCCACATTACCGATGAGCCTAACCGCTTCAACGGCATTGGATGCCTTATGTCATGCCACGGAAGCTTATTGGTCAAAAAACTCAAATGAAATTTCAAGGGTTTATTCATTAGAAGCAATCAGTCGTATTGTTCAAAACCTTGAAGATGTATTAACAGATCCACAAGAGGTGTCTTTAAGAAAAGAATTGGCTTTGGGCAGCTTGTATGCAGGATTGGCATTCAGCAATACAAGAACGACCGCATGTCATTCCATGTCATATCCTCTCACGTTGGAACTTGGAATGGTGCACGGTATTGCAGCTAGTATCACCTTGGCTAAAGTAATGGAAGTAAATTTTGCCTCTATTTTTGAGAGTGACAAATTACTTAAAGCATTTGGTGTGAGCAGCTGTCAGGAAATCCAAGAGCGAATTGAATACTTCTTTAAATTATCTGGTTTTCCAAGTAGATTAAGAGATTTTCATGCGAATGAGGAAATAATTGAAAAAATCGCAGGAAATGCTTTTACTAAAGGGCGAATGGATAACAACCCGGTTGATATGACCAAAGAAGAGGTCAAACAAATCTTAATGTCAATTTATTAATGATAAGGGGATAAGAACATGAAAACAAAATTATTGCTAACTTTATTTTTAATAGTCTCTGTTTTTTTAACGGCATGCAGCGGAGGTAATAACAATAAAGCCGGTCAGGCAAAGACGGACGATGTGATTAAAATGGTTTGGTATCCGAACGAATCCGGGGAAAATTTAAAAGCATCTCGTGATGAAATTGGACGCTTGATTTCAGAAGCAACTGGTAAAAAAGTAGAGCATCAATTAACAACGGATTATGCAATTGCCATTGAAACGTTAGTAAACGGTAAAGCTGATCTTGCCTTCACGGGTGCGCAAAGTTATGTGGAAGCGAATAAACGTAATAAAGCAGTTCAAACGATTGCGGTAAAAACAGGAGAATCAGGTACTTTAGCTGATGCAATGTATCACAGCTGGTTAGCTGTTAATGTAGACGAGCAGGATAAGTTTAAAGAAAACGGAAAATTTTCACTGGATAAATTAGCGAATACAAGATTCTCTTTTGTGTCAAACAGCTCAACTTCTGGATTTAAAGTACCATCCCAAAATATTATTGCTCATTTTTCAAAGCAGCAAAAGTATGCAAATTTAACAGCAGAAGATTTAATGCAAGGCGGTCCATTATTCTCACAAGTATTATTTGGAAACTCTCACCAAGGATCTGCCGTTAATTTATTATCAGGTAAAGCAGATGTGGCAGCATTCTGTGATACATGTGTAAAAGATTATGTAGAGGTTTCAAAAGGTGAGGCAAATAAAGTAGGTTCTGTATATCGTGTGAAAGATGGAGCGGCTGAACCATTTAACACGGTTGTAGGCAAAGAATTTACTTTGATGAGCGTAACACCGGTATTAAATGAACCATTTGTTGTGAACATGGATTCACTTGGCAAGGAGGACTTTGATAAAATCCAAGCTCTCTTCACTTCTGATGAATTTGCAAACAATGAAAAAATCTTTGCCCCTGAAGGTTCAGGACAGGCTGCTCTTTTCGCTAAAAAAGGTAACGAAAGACTTGTTGCTGTAGAAGACAAATGGTATGATCCCATCCGCGAACTTTCAAAATAATATTCTTACCTGTTTAAAGGAGAAAACAGTAAGAGAGTGCTAAACAAGCACCCTCTTACTTAATAAAGCTTACAAAAGGAGTCAATTCAAATGGCATTATTAAAGGTTGAAGGACTTGGAAAATCATATACGCCTGACAAGAAAATATTGAAGAATATCAACCTTGAAATAAATTCTGGAGAATTTGTTTCCATCATTGGTCCGTCGGGGGCAGGTAAGTCAACTTTTTTACGCTGTATCAATCGAATGGTTGAATATAAAGAAGGAAAGATTTTGTTTAATCAACAAGATGTTGGCCGTTTAAATAAAAGAGAGCTGCGTAAAATGCGAACCAACATTGGAATGGTGTTTCAACATTATAATCTGGTTCCCCGTTTGACAGTGATTGAGAATGTCCTGCATGGCAGGTTTGGCTATAAAACAACGCTGCAGGGGATTTTAGGCAGATACTCAGAGGAAGAGAAAGAACGCGCCTTTGAACTGCTTGAGAAATTAGGCATTCAAGAGCATGCCTATAAACGCTGCGACCAGTTAAGTGGCGGTCAGCAGCAGCGTGTCGGGATCTGTCGGGCGCTTATTCAAGAACCGAAATTGGTTCTTTGTGATGAGCCGATTGCTTCACTTGATCCGAATTCATCCAAAATTATTATGGACCATTTAAAAGCCATTACAACTGAGCTTGGTATTACATGTTTAGTTAATTTGCATCAAGTAGAAGTAGCGCAAAATTACTCTGATCGTATCATTGGTTTGAATCATGGTGAAATTGTCTTTGAAGGTGCAAGTCAACAACTTTCTGAAGAACAAATTCGCAAGATTTATGGGACGAAGACGAAGGAATTAATCATAGCCTAAGGAGCAATGACAGTGAATGAAAAAGTGATGCGTAAAAACAGATGGCAGTCAGTCATTTTTCTGCTCATCATCATCGTCCTTACTTACTGGTCTTCATCTATCACACAATTTCATTTTTTGGATGGAATAGCGACCATTCCTGAAGCAGCAGGCTGGATGTTATCGAACCTTTTGATTACTCAGGAGTCATTGGAAAGATTGCCTAAGATTTTGGAAAAGTTAGTAGAAACGATTTTTATGTCCATTGCTGCAACAACGTTAGCAGCAGCAGTTTCTCTCTTTTTAGGGTTATTCGGATCTAAACCCACTAAAGTAAACAGCTTTTTAAGTGTGTTTGCCCGTTTCGTTGCTTCCGTATCAAGAAATATTCCAGTGGTTGCATGGTCATTGATCTTACTCATATCTTTTGGACAAAATTCAGTGACAGGTTTTTTAGCGCTGTTTGTAGGGACGGTAGGATTTTTAACGAGGGCGTTTATTGAGAGCATTGATGAAGTCGGGCAAGGTTCTGTTGAAGCACTAGCTGCAACAGGAGCGACCTATTTCCAAATTGTAAGCAAGGCGGTTATTCCTCAATGCTTGCCGCAGATGCTGAGCTGGATCTTGTTTATGATCGAAACGAATATTCGAAGTGCTACATTGGTTGGCATGTTAACAGGGACAGGAATCGGTTATACATTTGATATGTACTACAAAACCTTGAATTATAATGCTGTCGGACTCGTTACCTTATGTATTGTCATTGCCGTTATTCTGGTTGACCTGATGTCAAATTATATTCGGAAGGTGATTCTATAATGGAAGCGGCGCAGATCAGGAGAAAAAAAGACGGCCGAATTAATATAAAGGTGGGGAACAAAGTCGATCAGGTCGTAACCTGGACTTTGTTCATCCTGACTATTTTGACCATCGTTGCTTTTGTATTATTTAACTATACAGGGCTCAATATCAAATCAGCCATAACGGAAACAGCTCATAACTTGAACATGATGTTCCTGCATCCGGCAATCAGCCATTTCAGTATGGAAGAAGCCATCTATCAAATGGTTATTACTCTTGGTCTAGCCTTCCTTGCAACGTTGATTGGTGCTGTCATTGCTTTCTTCCTTTCATTGATGGCGGCCACAAACTTATCAAATAAATGGACAGTAAGAATTGTCCGTGTAGTTGTCGCCATTATCCGGGCTGTTCCAACGGTCTTATGGGTTTTAATTTTTGCGATTGCGGCCGGTTTAGGGAGTGAAGCGGCTATTTTGGGAATGTTATTTCATTCCGTTGCCTATTTAGTTAAAGCCTTCTCTGAGGCATTTGAAGAAGTTGATAAAGGAATCATTGAGGCATTGCAAGCAACGGGTGCTAATTGGTGGCATATCGTGACAAGAGGTGTATTGCCTTCAACTTTTACTTACTTATTGTCATGGGTTTTCTTACGATTTGAAATCAACTTTGGCGTAGCTGTGGCAATGGGTGCTGCAGCCGGAGCAGGTGGTATCGGGTTTGAACTTTTTATGGCCTCCGGTTTCTATTTCGATCTGAAGGAAGTTGGATTTATTACCTATGGAATTTTAATTATTGCCTTTGTATTAGAAGTGATTTCAACGCGTTTGAAAAAGCGTTATTTTCCTGCAAATTCTAATTAACATAGGAAACTTTGGATTGATGATTGTTCCTCACTAAATATAGAAGAGGAAGTTCTATGTTTAGCATGAATTCCTCAGTACCTTTTCCTCTAAAAAAATTACGATTCTTAGGGAGGTATGTGAACATGGTTCACTATAAATTGTTAACACCCGGGCCTTTGACGACGTCAACTACGGTAAAAGAAGAGATGCTTTTTGACCGCTGTACCTGGGACAATGAATATAAAGAGATTACGCAAACAATAAGAACAAAGCTGCTTGAATTAGCTGGGGCCTCTAATGACGACTATACAGCTGTTCTGATGCAGGGAAGTGGCTCGTTTGCGGTTGAATCCGTAATGATGTCTGCGATTTCGACTCAAGATAAACTTCTCATTATTTCGAACGGTGCATATGGGGAGCGAATGGTCAAAACGGCTCAATATATCGGGCTAAACTATCGGGTATACGATGCTGCTTACAACGAACATCCAAAAGTGGAAGAAATCAGAGAAATTTTAATGGTAGATCAGGATATTACCCATATCATGATGGTTCATTGTGAAACAACAACAGGAATTTTAAATCCGATTGAAATGATAGCAAAACTTTCGAACGAATTTGGGAAAACGTTCATTATTGATGCGATGAGTAGTTTTGGTGGAATGGAAATCAATGTCTCAGAACTCGGCATCGATTATTTAATCAGCAGCGCGAATAAATGTATCCAAGGAGTTCCCGGATTTGCTTTTGTCATTGCCAAAAAAGAGAAACTATTAACCTGTAAAGGAAATGCACGCAGTTTATCTTTAGATTTATATGATCAATGGAAAGAAATGGACAAGGATGGAAAATGGCGTTTTACCTCGCCGACACATGTTGTAGCTGCATTTGCCCGAGCGATTGATGAACTCGAAGAAGAGGGAGGAATACCCGCAAGATTTGCCCGCTACCAGCAGAATAATAGGATTTTAAGAGAGAGAATGGAAATACTAGGGTTTAAGGCTTATATTTCAGAAGAAAAGCAATCTCCTATTATTACAGCATTTCTATTTCCAAATGAATACTTTAACTTTGCGGAATTTTATTTATTTATGAAAGAAAGAGGGTATGTGCTCTATCCTGGTAAATTAACAGACGAGAATACTTTCCGAATTGGAAACATTGGTGAAATCTATCAAGAAGATATTGAAGATTTATGCCGAATTATCGAAGAATATATGGGAGTGGTGACAAAATGAATAGAGTAGAAGGAGTTATTCTTGATTGGGCTGGGACAACTGTTGATTTTGGCTGCTTTGCACCAGTAAATATATTTATTGATATTTTTAAAAATGCGGGCATTGAAGTGACGATGGAAGAAGCACGAGCGCCAATGGGGATGTTGAAAATTGACCATATTCTCGCGATGCTGTCGATGCCTAGAATAGCTGCATTATGGGAAGAAAAGTTTGGTAGAGTGTTTAATGAACAAGATGTCGAGACCCTGTATGCTGAATTTGAACCGGCACTGCTTGTCTCGTTATCAGAGTATACAGATCCAATTCCAGAGGTGATTGAGACTGTCCAAACATTAAGAAGGCAAGGTTTGAAAATAGGTTCGACAACAGGCTATACCCAAAACATGATGGATGTTGTTGTTCCTAATGCATTGAAAAAAGGTTATAGTCCGGATTTTTATATCACGCCTGATGGAACGAATTCGCTTGGAAGACCGTTTCCTTATATGATTTATCGAAACATGGAAGCATTAAAATTATCAGCTTCATGGAAGGTAGTAAAAGTAGGTGATACGACCTCAGATATCAAAGAGGCGATTAATGCTGGAGTTTGGTCAGTAGGTGTCATCATTGGCAGTTCGGAAATGGGACTAAGCTTAGCTGAATTTAATGCCCTTTCTGAAGCGGATCAAGAGAAAGCCATTGCTAAAACAGAACAGTCCTTTTTAAAAAATGGAGCCGATTTTACGATTCCTACGATGAGTGAACTGCCTCAATTAATTGAAAGAATCAATCATCTTATTTCAGAAGGTAAGAGACCTTCTGGAAAATAAGTTTTCGCTGGTATATCTGTTACGGTGAACCGTATCATAAGTAAATGATGTTTTTGCAAAAAAAGGAACAGCACCCTCTAATTTGATGGAGAGGTGCTGTTTTGTTATTGGAATGCCGAGCGCTTTAATATTCTCCTTTAATGACAAAAAACGAGCCTCGAATGGTTCCAGCTAACTTAGACTTCTGCCTAGCAAACTTAAACTTCTCTTCTAACTCCTTTGGTACCTCCATCCCCTCAGAAAGCTTAAAACCAACGGCCCGCTTCGGCTTAGGGTCATCAACCGTATACATGACGTTGATTGCAAGACCATCCTCATAAAAGACGTAGGCCATTTTGATATTTTCGACTTGAAAACGCGATGTTTCTAAAGGTTTGGCCGCAAACTCAATATCACGTTCTTCTTTCAAAATTCGGTTCACATAATCCAGAGTCTCCTGACTTTCGCTAGCTGGTACAACCGTAAATTCGTGCTTGTATTTGTTCATAAAGTAACGGGCTTCATTAGCACGTAAACCAGCAAGCGCTTCTGCTACAGGTGAAGACTCTAAACCAACCGTAGACACATTTTTGAAATCAACGATATAGGACATTTCCATTTCTCCTTTTAGCTCTTTATTTCCTAACAACAGGAATCCACATTTCACCAAAAATTAAGCCGTTTCGCTGCCCCATCTCAACCGCTGTATTTGGCCCACCAACATAGGCAACATTCTTTGCTTCTGGCAAGGCTTGACCAAAGGCAATGCCGGCAAGCGAATTGCTCAATTCATCAGCCGTCTTCGCTTCCCCTTTAACAACCAGGTATTCCCCTTTAGGAAATTGGATCACCCTGTCTGCTTCTGGTAGCGATGCATCCGTCATAACGCCGGCATAATGCATCATCTTGTTATTCACCGCTTCGTTCACGGCAAAAATGTAGTCATTTGCGGCTATGGCTTTTAAAGAATCAAGCGTTCCATCTTGTTTGACCGCCTGCCAAAAGTCTGCCTTTTCCTTGGTTATGCCAGCAAAGTCTGTATAATCGCTCTTAAGCTCAGTTCCAAAACCTAAGACGGTAAAGCTATCTTTTTCTTCTAGGGTATAATTTGCCATTTTCAAAACCTTCCTTTTTTTTAATTTATCAAATGATTTGTTTTTCCACTTGATGAGTTTATAATAACTTTAAATCATGTCAAAAAGTGATACTGTTTAGGAGGCCCCGATGAAAAAAGTTGAACGGATTAATACGATTATGCGGTATATCAACAATCGTGCCCACTTTACCATTTCTGAAATCATGCGAGAATTTAACATCTCTCGTTCGACAGCTATTAGAGATATCAGAGAAATTGAAGCCATGGGGATGCCACTTGTCGCTGAAGTTGGAAGGGATGGGGGTTATTTTGTCATGAACAACTCTGTCCTGCCCACTGTCCGCTTTACCGATAATGAGATTAAAGCTCTTTTTATTGCCTTTATGGCCACAAGAAATCAACAACTCCCCTATTTAAAGAGTCGTCAGTCGTTAGCGGAAAAATTACTAGGCCTCATCTCAAAAAACCAGCAAGATGACCTTGTTCTATTAAATCAAATCTTGCTTTTTGAAGGGACCAACCCCAATAATCCCGACTTACTCGAACTTTCAGACCTACCTCATCCTATTCTAGAAAAACTCATTCAAATCCTTCTTTTGGATAGCTACTTATTGATTACCATCAAAGAAGAGAAGGTAATAAGGTCTTATCCAATTTATCTTTTGCACCTTTATCGTGAAAAAGGCCTTTGGCTGATTGAGGGTTTTGACTTAAAGGAAGAAAAGAAGCAGATTTTTTCTGTCGACCATCTCACCGACGTCGAGCCTTTCCCTACGAAAAAAAGATTAAGTAAGAAAAAGATTTTAGAAAAACTAAGTAAGCAGGACGAAGTAATGAACATTGTCCTTGAGCTTGGTCCAAAGGCGATTGCCCAGTTCAAAAAATACCATCCTTTAAAAGTTTCAATTTCCTATACGAATCCTTACCAAACCACAGCCATTCTAAAGACTTTTATCAATGTTCATAATCCCGAAGAATTGACCGAAATAACAAATTGGCTACTTTTCCTAGGTGGGGATATTAAGGTCAGGGAAGTGCCAGAAGAAGTCTTAGAAGGTTTACAAGAGAGATTATGCTTATTTTGCCCATAAGCAGCGCTAGATAAAACCTAAATAATGGCATATTAATATTATAGGTAACAAGAATGGTACGCACTTTTGGTTTTTTGTTCAATTCAAAACTTAGCCTTTTCTTTTTGTTCGAATATCAAGGTTATTAGTATCAATTTAATCAATCTTTATTTTAAAGCAACAGTTTGATTAGTAAAATAAAATCCTTGTTTATGGAAACTTTTCCATTAGATTCAACGTATATACAAAATAAGGAGGGAGGAACTATTATGAGTACTTATGAATATGAAACAGTTAAAATCGAGAGTAAAGGTTTTGGGTACAACAACTGCTGTGTATTATACGTTTATGAAAGAAAATAAAACTACCATTTAATTCCATTGTTTTAGATAACTTTAGTAAAACGTTTGTTTACGAATAGGTTACTTTGGAATTCATTTAATTAAAAGGTTAAACTGCTATTCAAGTAACAGGTATATAGATGAAGATCTAGCTGCCATTTATGGCGGCTGTTTTTATTGAACTACGGGGAGATTAAGCTGTTAGCTTCTTCAATGGAATCCACAAATATTCCAGGAAAGTTAATTTTCTTTACACAATTTTCAACCTGCATTCTTGAAGCAGGAGAGGAAGGATTAATAATTATTATCTTTTTAAAATTAGCCATCCAATATAATTTTAAAACGAATTCGATATCATCCACCACATGACCAGCAACTTCTTCTTGTCCACGTCCATCTACTATTAATTTATAGCTTGAAGGGTTAATTGTATTTACGATTGTTTGAAACTCGCTTAAATACATTTTTGCATCTTCCACTTGGAAGAAGCCTTTTGCTTTTACAAAAAAAGTTCCATTTTCTTCATCCAAATCAAAGGAATATGGTTTAGCCATAGCTTTTATCCTCCAAAGCGCGAAAATACCCTAATTTGATACTATAATACATAAAACGACTCATTTCGACAATCCTTAAATTACTTTACTCCAATGGAAATGGAAAAGGCGTTATTTGAGTTTATGTTTTCCACGGGTTGTAGAATCGGTGAAATTGTTTCTTTCGACAAGAATTGCATTAAACTTTTTTGTTGACCTAAAGAAACAGGAAAGTTAAACAGGAAAAGTAAGGATATATGTGGAATAAAACTTATATTGAGATATTTTAAATTACTTGGGGGAACTATCTGTGATTGCATTTTTCTTTATTGGGGTTTTCTTAGTGCCACTTTTGTCCATTATGTTTTGTCTCAACTTAGTTTCTATACTGAAAAAAGTTAAGAATGATGAGAAAACTGCCGCTAATACATTCTGGCTTACAATATCATTTACCTTGATAATGTGGAGTATTGCAATGATCGCTTCGGCTAGTTCTTATTAAACGGATTGCGTTAGTAAAAAAGTGGGAAATCACTACTGTGGTCACCTTTCCTTGCTGAACTAATGGAACAGGCTAGTTCAAAAGCGGTATAGAATATAAATAAGAAAAGTAGCAGGGGGGAGGGGTTTTGTGGAAAATGATTTAGTTTTTAACATACCATCTTATACAGACGATAATTCAGCTTTTCCAAAACCTGTGAATAGGAATTATGACAATAAGAACGTTTAGATCATACATAAGGGGAGAATTGAATAATTTGAGATGGTTTCTTGCTATTCTATTTATTATGCTCGGAGCTTTTTTATTTTCATTAACCATTGATGATATAGGAAATATAGGTCATATAATTATGAAAATAATAGGATTTGGATGTTTTTTTATTGCTGGTTTTATTGTTAAAGGAAAAAAAGAAAAAAACAAACAATCATATTAGACGAAACGGGTGCTAGAGTTCAACAACAATTTAAGGTAAGGGTTTCGCCATTTTCTTATTAGACTATCGGGCCATTTAACGAATAAAATTTTAAGTAGCAGAATAATCTGCTTAAAAAGTGAAAGGAGATTCTAACATGGGGTTAGTCATGGGAATTGCGCCTGTTGTAATAGTGGGAGGAATTGTAGTATATGTAATTGAACGGCTTAAACATAAATATAACCAAGGCAACCTAGGTAAGAAAAAATCAAAAGGTGCTCAAGATTTATTAGATAGTTTAATACCAATGGGAATGCTTTTTGGTGGCGTTATTGGAGCAATTTTTGGGATGTTTTTCCCGATCTCTCTAGTATTTACAGTTAGTTTAGGAGCTGGAATTGGCTATTTATTTGGATTCTTTGCTTATGAAATTTATAGCAAGAAAGGAAACATTTATTTTCACTGATGAGAAAGAGGAATTATTAACAAAAAAACTATTTTTCGTCAGACTGAAAGCACCTAATTAGGTGCTTTCGAGTTTTCCTGCTGTTGAAACAAACTTTACGAAACAGCCCAAACTAGTAAGCTACAAATAGTGCGAATCAGGATACTAAATGCAGCTTATTTTCTTCACAATATAATTTAAAAACTCATTTTCATGAGACGAGTTTCAGACCTATTGCAGCACATAAAACCATAGCGATGAAAACTAATCTTTTCCAGTCCTTTGATTCGCCATATAAAAGCATTCCTAATATCGCTCCGCCAGATGCACCAATTCCTGTCCAAATTGCATAAACTGTTCCCATAGGAAGTGATTTCATTGCATAAGCAAGAAATAGAAAACTTGCTCCAAACCCGAGAAATAATAGAACTAATGATTGCCAATTACGGTCCTTATGCAATTTATTTATCATAGCAACACCAAACATTTCACATAAACCCGCTAAGATTAAAGAAATCCATGCCATTAGGATTCGTCTCCTTTCTGAACATTATCGTTTGTAACTAATTTCAAGCCAATTACTCCTGCTAATAAAAGTAAAATCAAAAGTACCTTTTCCACTTTAATTGGTTCGCCAAAGAATAGAATTTCTGAAAGGACAGTTCCTGCTGTACCTAATCCAACAAAAACGGCATATACAGTTCCTACGGGAAGTTTTCGTCCTGCCATAATCAAAATATAGAAGCTGATAATGATGGATATAATCGTTCCAGTCCAAGTCCAAAAGTCATCTGCGTGTTTCAATCCAATAACCCAAAATACTTCAAATAGAGCCGCAATAAATACTTTAATCCAGTTTGTATTCATTCGAACACACCTCCAATCATATTTTAACCAAAAAACAAAAAAGCCTGTAAGATAACTGTTAAACAGTTTCTCCCAGGCTTTTATCCTTCCGTGGCACAGCATAGCTGTGAGTTTTCTCTCGGACCAGACCAACAGTGACTGTTGCGGAACCCTAGAAAACATTCGATATATGCTATTACCTTGTAGTATACACATTTTTATATCATAGTCAATATTAGCTTTAAAGAACTTGTAACTAGTCCATTTTCATTAACCTTCATAGTCTAACATTGCTTCTTCAGCTTTCTTTTTATGTTCCTTCGTAATATATTTTTCTATCGTTTTGAGCGCCGCAAAAATGGCTGTAGCATCATCCGTAAATCCTAAAACTGGTATAGTATCGGGGATTACGTCAAATGGATTGATCACGTAAGCTAATGCTGCCAAGGCCACACCTTTTACCCATAATGGAGTTTTTTGATCAATCGCACAAAATACATGGCTACACTATCCATAACGAAAGGCACTTTACCGGCAATCCTTTTTGTTTTAGCCCAAAATCCCTTTTTTACGTATTTCTCATTTTTTTTTCTATTATATTGATGTTGGTCATCCTCTGGGTTGAAAAAATTAGTTTTCATCATGAAATGCCTCCTTATTTTACTAGTTTGGCGGGATAGAACTATAATACCCTCTACTTCCTATTTACCCTCTTTTACTCTAATCCATTTCTGAAAATTGTCCATGCAGAGCGTGCCCTTCTCCTTCTTCCTAGAATTTGATATGATAGTGGCACAATTTATCAACGAGGGGACTAGTCATGCAAAAACTTCAAAAAATTTCGGAACGCATCGTTTATTTGCCGCCGTATCAAGAAACCGATCGCCCTATTTTAGCAGCAGTGGTGGGGGAGGAACGCACATTACTCATTGATGCTGGGAATTCCTCCAGTCATGCACAGCTGTTTTTGGCGCAATTGGAGGAACTTCACATTAGGGGCGACCTTCTTGTGCTTACGCATTGGCACTGGGACCATGTTTTTGGTTTGAATGACATGCCAATGCCCGCCATCGCTTATGACAAAACACAAGAGAAAATCAAAGAATTACAGACGCTGTCATGGGAAGATGAATTCCTCGATCAGCGTGTGAAAGAGGGGACGGAAATTCCGTTCTGTGCGGATGCAATCAAAAAAGAGCTTGGTAAGAAGCGTGAAATCATTCTCCCTCTGCCAGAGATCACATTCGACAATCGCATGACAATCAACCTTGGCGGCGTGACCGGTATAATTGAACATGTCGGCGGGGACCATTCCGCAGACTCCTGTGTGATTCACATACCCGAGGAAAAAGTGCTGTTTCTTGGCGATTGTCTGTATGCAAATCTTTATTCGAAAAAATGGAGCTACACGATTGAGAAAACGCGGCGATTAATCGAGCAAATTGAAACATATGAGGCTGAAACCTTTTTCCTTTCCCATCATGAAGCGCCATTAACGAAAAAGGAATTCCAATCCATGCTTTACGTGCTGAAAAGTGCCGCAAACCTAACAGAAAAATTTAAAGGGGACAAGCAGGCAATTGCGGCAGAAATGTCGAAGGAACTTCAAAGAGAGTTAAATGAATTTGAGGCAGAGACAATTAAGTTTTTTGTGAATGGGTATGGGGAGTGAGAGGACACGATTCCTGTCCTCCCTTTTTTTAGATTTTGGCTGTGTTAAAGAACATTGTTGATTTTGAGCACAATGTTGATTGGAGTGGAAGGCGCGAGACTCCTGCGGGAGCAGCGGGACAGGTGAGACCCCGCAGGCGCTTAAGCGCCGAGGAGGCTCACCGCCCGCCCCGCGGACCGCTCGCGCCTGGAACGGAAATCAACATTCCCTTTTAACAAAGCCAAGATTTTTGTTGAGCAATCGCAAGTGGCGGTGTTTATGCGGATTGTTGAATTGTACAACTACGTAAAATCGAAGTAGAACCGTTCTACATAGATGTTATTTTTAGAAAATTAATAATCATATAAAGAGTTCGCCAAACAGCACGATAATAGATTAAAATAAATGAAACTGTCATTTTAGGAGGAACTTACTTACATGAGAGTAGCGATTGCACAATTATCCACAAGTGTTGATAAAACCGCTAATTTAGAGAAAGCGATACAGTACATTGCAAAAGCAAAAAGTTTGAGCGCGGATTTTGTTATCATCCCGGAATTTTATATGGTCCTGGCTACCCCTAAGTCTGGTGTATTGCCGGTTGATGCAGCTGAACCGTTGGATGGTCCGTTTGTTACTGCGCTTAAGGAGGCTGCCCGCGAAAACGAAATCTATGTCATTTGCGGCCTATATGAATCAAAACCAGATGATCAAAAGCGTGCCTATAACACAACTGTATTTATTGATCGTTCCGGACAGCTCGCCCATTCTTATCGAAAAACGCATTTATACGATGCCTTTAGTTATAATGAGTCTGAGACGATTATTCCAGGGGATAATCAATATCAAGTAGTAGAAACAGAGTTTGGAAAAATCGGTTTAATGGTTTGCTACGAACTACGGTTCCCCGAGATTGCCAGACAATTTGCCCTTCAAGGAGCAGATATCCTGTTTGTTCCTGCGGGTTGGGTAGCGGGACCGATGAAAGAGGACCATTGGCAAACGCTTATTCGTGCGCGAGCGATTGAAAATACGATGTTCGTCTGCGGAGCAAACCTTGTTGGCGATATTTTCTCCGGCCGCAGTATCATAGTCGATCCAATGGGTGTCATGCTAGCAAGCGCAGGCGAAGAAGAAACGTTAATTGTTTCCGATATTGACTTAGATCGAATCCAACGCGTCAGAGAAAAACTTCCTAGTGTAAGGCACCGGAAGCCGGAGTTTTACCGCTTATAGCTTGCCTGGCACGCCCCAAGAATTGTTGAAGAGTTTAGCTTGTTAACAGCTAAACTCTTTTTTTATTATAGGCTCTGTTATTATTCATTGTTGATTTTCGTGTAGGTATGAGAATTCATAGGCGGAGAATTTCCGGCTAATGTCTATAGAGGAAGCGTAAGAAGCTGATAGAAGCGGAGATATTCCGATTAACTGCTCTAAATTAGGCAAAAACCAACGATTTGGATTAGATAAACGGAAAAACTCCCTTTATTTTTAAGGAAATATGGGTATTTCCTAATTTAAACGGAAATTTTCCCTTTATTTTTCAAACACAGTGAAATCAACATTCAGTTATAACAGAACCTTATTATAAAGAATTTCGGGGTCAGATCCCCACCCTCCTGGCATTCTCCAATGAAAAAAATCCATGAGAACCGTCCCTGTGGGTTTATGACTTTCCGCTGCACAAATATGACTAAAGAAATGAGATTTGTCACTATATAGTATGTTTCAGGGGAATTAAAATAAATTTAGCTGGAAAATTATAGGTCTGAGGTCTTAGGTGATATTACACCAACTGCCCGATGTTGATCGTTACATGGAAAACTTATAATAGTCAGGTAGGATTATCCAGTAAACAAAACTAAGACATGAAAAACACAGGGGAATGGAAAAAAAGAGTACCTATTAACGGAGGGGAAGAGAGTAATGAAATCATGGATTAAATTTTCACTAAAGAATGCAGGGGTTATTTTTATTGCGATGTTAATGGTGGTTGCCGGGGGGATTTATTCAGTCAAAACGATGAAGATGGAGTCAATGCCTAATGTCGACATTCCATATATTGTCGTCCAGGTTCCTTATATTGGAGCCACGCCTGACCAAGGATTAGAGGATATTGGCAAGCCATTAGAATCGGCGTTGTCGGGGATAAAGAAGCTAGATAATTTGTATATTGAAGCACACAGTAATGTGGTCGTAGGGATTCTTGAATTTAATATGAGTAAGAATATGGACGAAGCGGAAAAGGATGTTACGACGGCCGTCGCTTCCATCAAGCTGCCAGCTGGTGCAGAAAAGCCTGCAATCCTAAAGGACGGCCCATCTGCTGCACCTGTATTTTCGTTTGCTCTTTCATCTGAAACAGCCAATCAATCGGACATGACCCAATTTATCAATGAGCGGATCAAGCCGGCATTGACAGGAATCGATGGAGCGGGAAGCATTGATATATCCGGTGAGACAGAAAAGGAAGTGGCAATCAAACTCGATCCGGAAAAAATGAAGCAGCGTGGAATCACGTATGAGACAGTCAAACAAACGCTTTTAGCGCACAATTTTTCATTCCCGGCGGGGCAGGTAAATGTTGAAGATAAAACCTTCAATGTGCAAGCCGATTTCAAGCTGGGCTCCGTTGAGGATGTTAAAAAAGTTCAAATTTTGGCTCAGGGACCTGCCGGAATGCAAAAACTAAGCTTGTCAGATATCGCGACCGTTAATTATAGCAACAAAAAGGAAACGGTCTACACTCGATTGAATGAAAAACCTGCCGTGCTTGTAGAAATGTTAGCAATCCCAGGCTCTAATACAGTGGAAGTAGTGGAGCAGGCAAAGGAAAAGCTGGATGCGTTAGACCTTCCGGCCGGCTACAAATTAACGAAGCTATTTGACACATCAAAAGAAGTAAAAACATCTGTTGATGGGATGCTGCGGGAAGTATTGCTTGGCACATTATTTGCTGTTATCGTCACGTTCTTATTCCTTCGTAATATAAGAGCAACGATTGTCGCCGTTCTGTCCATCCCGTTATCGATATTAGCCTCGATGATTACATTAAAATATTTGGACTATAGCTTAAACATGATGACCCTTGCTGGAATTGCTGTCGCCGTCGGGCGGGTGATTGATGATTCGATTGTCGTCATTGAAAATGTTTACCGGCGAACCTTATCTAGCCCTAAACGTGATGAAAGATTGGTGCTGACAGCAGCCAAAGAAGTAGGTGGGGCGATTACCTCTTCCACCCTGACGACGATTGCCGTATTCGGGCCGCTTTCCTTTGTTCCCGGGATTGTTGGCAAGTTCTTTGCTCCATTTGGGATCACGGTCATTGTGGCACTTGCGTTTTCCTTAATCGTGTCGTTAACCGTTGTGCCATTGTTGGCCAAATTATTTTTACTACGAATCAAGCACCAAGAGGTGAAAGAAACATTTTTTGAAAAAGCTTATAGGCATGTATTGTCATGGGTTTTAACTAAACGGGCGGTCACGATTGTGTTAGCGATAATCCTGTTTGCCGGTTCATTGGCATTAGTCCCATTGATCCCGCAGAATTTTTTACCGCAGGAAAAAGCAGTCTCCTATCGGTTAACAGGTGATTTACCAGCTGGAACTTCATTAGAAAAAGCAAACAAGATGGCGGTTAAAGTAGAAGACATTTTGAAAAATGAAAAGGATATTAAACATACGCAAACAATTGTGAGCGGGGAGCATATTCGTTTTTCAATTGATTTAAATGATGGCGTCACCAAAGAGCAAACAAATGAGTTTGAAAAAAGTGTAAGAGCAAAAGTAGAAAAATTGGACGATGAAATGCGGGTGGCGCTTTCTCCTGTTGGGATTATTGGAACAAGTGGTTTAGCGTTAATGGTCGAGGGCGGGAATGCCGAAGATTTAGAGACAGCCGGAAAAATGATTACCGAAAAAATTAAAGGTATTGATGGCTTAGAAAATGTGGAATCCAACCTCTCTGGAGTGAAAGAACAGCTCCAATTGAAAATCGATGATCAGCAAGCGGCAGAAAAAGGGTTAAGTCCGATTATGATTGCGGGATTTGTGAGAGAACTTATTGCCGGTGATCATGTCGCTGAGATGCAAGTTGAAGGAAAAACAACGAGTATCAATTTGTCATTGAATAGCACTTCCGAGGGCACCATCAATGATATTATGAGTCAAAAAATGACCAATCCGATCGGGCAGCAAGTAAGCCTTTCAGAAGTGGCGGCCCTGACGAAAACGCCAAGTCCTTCCGCGCTGTACCGTTTAAATCAGCAGTCATATGTGCAGATTACCGGGCGGATCACGACGGATAATTCTTCTGGCGTGCAGGCAGAGGTCGATAAACGACTGAAAACCTTAGATTTACCAAAAGGGATAAGCTATCATTCAGAAGGTCAAGCGCAAGCAATGAATGAAGGGTTTACCAATATGATGCTTGCCATGGCCGTTGCGGTTGTCCTAGTGTTTATCGTGATGCTGATCGCATTTGGGAATATGCTAATGCCAGTAGCCATCCTATCTTCGCTGCCATTCTTATTTTCAGGTGGATTGCTAGGATTATATCTGACGAATCAAGCACTTGGGATGCCGGCTTTAGTTGGGTTCCTGATGTTAATCGGTATTGTGGTCACCAATGCGATTGTCTTGATGGAGCGCGTGAAGCAGAATGAGAAGAAGGGCATGGCGGTCGGCGCAGCGCTACTTGAAGCTGGAAAAACCCGTCTCCGTCCGATTCTCATGACAGCTCTAGCAACAATCGGTGCCTTACTGCCATTAGCACTCTCAAGTGATGGCGGATTAATTTCACGATCGCTGGCGATTGTTGTTATTTCAGGGCTGCTGACATCTACTCTGTTAACCTTGGTGATTGTCCCGACAACGTATCATGTATTACATTCGGTAAAAGGGAGATTATCTCAGAAGAAAACGAAGAAGATGACTGAAAGGGAATCGGCGTAGATTTGAGTGGCGTCGGGGGGCACAACTTGTCCCCTTGTCCCTAGATACAAGAAGCCTGTAATCGTTAATTCTGATTAATTAACAATTACAGGCTTCTAATTTGTTTGATTGACCGGATTTAAAGTATTACAAATATAATGAATAGAGCAGCCAATGCGATTCGATAATAGGCAAAAACGGTTAAACCAATCTTTTCTAGTACTTTAATGAACACGATTGCTACACACATTGCTACTACAAATGCAGTGACAAAACCGATAGCGAACATAGGAATATCGCTCGTATGTAAGAAATGTAAACTTTTAATTAAATCCAAGCCTGTTGCACCGACCATAATCGGAAGTGCGACTAAAAAGGAAAATTCAGCTGCCGCTTTATGATTGGCACCAGCTAGTAATCCCCCTGATATGGTGGATCCAGCACGAGAAAAGCCAGGGATTACGGCTAAGCATTGAAATAGTCCAATCGTTAGAGCTTGTTTATAGCTCAGTTCATCAACTGTGGAGGAAACGAATTTCCCGTGTTTTTTTTCTGCAAATATCATCAAAATTGCTCCGGCTATAAGGCTGACTACCACAACATTAGGTGAAAAAAGTTGGTTTTTTATGAAGTTATGCAGCAATAGTCCTGCTATTGCAGCGGGTAGGACTCCCAAGATGATGTGAATAACGTCTAATTTCTTTTCTGGCTTTCCAATGGTACTGAAATTTAAAAGAGAAAGGTATCTTTTCCAATATAATACCAAAATAGCCAGCATCGAACCAAGTTGGATGATGACTTCAAACGTACTAGCCTTTTCACCTTCAAACCCTAGTAAATTACCAACTAAAATCATGTGCCCTGTAGATGAGATCGGCAAGAATTCAGTTAATCCTTCTACGATTCCTAATATAAAAGCAATAATATTTTCGCTCATGTTTATCGTTTAGCCCTCCATTTGTTGTCACATATTTTACATCAAGAAGAAACAGCTTTTTTTCGACAGATTTTCCAAAAATTCGAACACATGCTTAAAAATTATAGTATTTGAAGCTACATATTTCAACATTTATCGAAAAATTTTACACAAGTTTAATATTAAATTGATTATTATTATATAGGTAGATGATAAATAAGTGGGTGCAGCGAATGGACAGTCAAAATCGGAGATTTTTTTAGGAGAAAGTCCTTTTTATTTATAATTAAAGCACTTAAACAATAGAGGAAGGGGACAAGGTGCCTGTCCCTAATCCCTATGGAGCAATTTCAAAAATAGTGCCTTGGTTAAAATCAGTCGCTTTCATAGAGCCGTAAACGCCCAAATATAGTCTGGTTTGATCCAGATTCGTCCCCAAATTAACAAAATAAGCTGACCCGGACCCAAAGTTATAATCGGTTTCAATAACACTAAAATCATTTAGTTTACCATCTGTTCTGACTCTCGTATAAGCTAAAACCCCTCTAACCGGGGGTCTGAATTCTTCCTGTCTCGCAAGATCGGTAAACACAACGCTCCCCGTTAAATCGGGGATTCCATTTCCCATATAGGCTTGCACTCCTGTTAGTGCAGTTCCTCCAAACTTATCGCGCCGGGGATCTTTATGAAAATAACTAGTTAGAGGCGGAAGGCGCCACACTGATGTTTTTACTGCTTCATTGTAATAAACAATTGTTGTCTCATCCAAATTCGGATTTTCAGAGCAGCCCCTTATAATCGAAGTAGGAAAAGCACCTTCCCACCCGCGCCAGCCAAAGTTAATCAATCCTTCTTGGTCAGGTTCAGCGTTTCTTAAAGAAGCTTGAATTAGCTGGGTAACCGGGATTGGTTTGTAATGAACAAATGAAAAAATCGCCTCTGCCAGATCCTGTCCGACATTTCCCACATACTTGATATACTGATGGTAAAACCTTTGAAAAGATATGCCTGGTATATTACGGACCCCTTTGGCCATTACCGACAGCGTTTCCTGAATAGGTGCGGGCAGTTCATTAAAACGTGTGACTACTGGTGGATTATCGATAAATGAATTCTTAACTACGTCAATTTCAATTATCTTACCGGCAATTTCCATATCGTCCTGGCTTAAATTTAAATGATCATAGCCTGCTCCGCCATCTCCGGTTGTTAATACTAGTTTTCCTGTTTCAGGTGAAAAGTTTAAGCTATTGACACCATTATGATTGAAAAATGGCCTTCTTAAGTTAAGTAATGTCCGTCGTCTTTGCGGCTGCCCATTCGATTGTAAAATCCATTCTTCCACTGTATCAATATGATCATATTGGGTTTCTCTATTTGTCCACCTTAGGTTTAATGTTCCGGGATCACACGGGTTAGGCTTAAATTTTTCTGGGAGAGCACCTGGACCTTGTGTTCCAGCTACTGAATAATGAAGATAAAACAGACCGTTATACTGAAATTCGGGATGAAACGCTAGCCCAAGCAATCCCCGTTCATCATAGCCGGCACCAGAAACACCTGGTTCAGAAGTACCTAGTTTTATGATTCTCTGGCGAATATCTAAAAAACTCCTTAAACTTGAGTTTCTTATGTAAAAGATCTCTCCTACCTGGGTTGCAATAAATAAGCTTTCAGTTGAGTCACCCGGAAGGATAGTAGTTTTCAATACTGTGGGTAAATTTAACTTACTTACAATCGGCCGTAAACGAACCTTAACTTTTTTCACCTAACTTTCCACCCCTTCATATTCTTTTCTTCTATAAGAATATGATTAGAACTGTTCTATAAGTACCAAACTTATTGGCGGGCCGAGGGGGTGGGCGAGGGGACAGGCCTCGTCTCAATTGCTTTTTTCAGTTGGTGAGATTTCCATACTTGTGAGTGGATAGGGGAATGATTGATGGGCAGAGAACCATGGGGACGGTTCTAGCGGCTTTTTCTTAACCATGAAAAGTGAATGAAAAAGACTATGAGAACCGTCCCTGTGGTATCACGCTAATTTGTTGACTGTCCAGCTCTTTTCTTTATGCGTCCTGCAAGAGGTACTACAATGATACCTGCTATTACAACCTGCATAACATTTCCTGGGATGGAGCCGAATGGCTGTATCCAGTTACCGTAAAGGAGCACTTCGGCAAAATAGTAGCCAACGACTTTTATTATCAGTGCAGATGCAACTGCCAGTGTGTTAACAAGGACTCTTTTGCCGGGTACCTTTTCGGAAATAAGTCCGGCTAAGAAGCCCATTGCACCTACGATGATAAATGTAAACGGTGCCCATACTGCCCAGCCAGAGATAAGATCGAAGAAACCCATCCCGAAAGCACCTGCTACGGCTCCCGATTTTTTGCCGAAAACCAGGGCTGCTATAAAAAGAGGCACGTTACCCAGATGGATTAAACCTCCGTTCCCCATTATTGGGAGCCTTATGTTAATGAACATGGTGGCTACAAGGGTTAATGCGATGAAAAGCGCATTGATGACTATGGTTTTTGTCTTAGTTGTTTCAATTGGTGAGAATGTTGAATTCATATGATAACCTCTTCTTTTTTTAAAAATAATATCATACAATCAGATACTTAATAAATATGTTCCGTATCTTTTTCAGCAGTTTATTCGTTATCTAGCTCTCTCTTTTGTAATATGCAAAATTTATTTTTATAAAAATAGGTATATAACTAGTCCATATAAAAAAAAGGTCACATAGACTAATGGTGACACAAGACAAATTCACATGGAGGTAATTTTAATGAATAATAGAAATATTGGGTATGGTGGTTATCCAGGAGCTATGATGCCGGGACATTACGGTGCAGGATGTGGATGTCCTCCTCAATACTGCCCACCACAAGTGTTTCCTACACAGTATGATCCGGGACTAGTTGACCCTGCGCAACAATATGTAAAAACAAACTTATTTAATAAAGTAGTCTCTCATGTCCATCCTTCTCATACGACAACAGTCAACAAGCTTCATGTTAATCATCAACATTATTTTCCCCACACAGAATCATGTGTAAATGAATGCTGTGAAACACATACAATGTGTGGATGTCCAGTCAACCCTTGTTGTCCATCAGGTCCATTTGGATTCTAGCCTCTTTTTTCCCCCTCATTAGGGGGTTTTTTTTATAACAATAACAAAAACAATTTCATATACTATAAAAGTTCCAAGATACAAGTTCTCCTTTGGTACCTTATGGGTACCTTTTTTATTTGTTGATAGAAATAAGTTACCTTTACTAAAATATTGATAATAAAAAATGACAGGTATGAATCTAACGAAATAGATCCACACCTGTCATTACTTCAGTACAAAAAGTTATTTTAAAATAACCCTAAACTGCATATGATTTATGAAGATAAGTTTCTATAAACTCAGCCAATCCATCATTTTCGTGGTGTCCTGTTACAAAATCAGCTGCTGCTTTAACCTCTTCGCTAGCGTTCATCATTGCCACGCCAGTACCGACATGACGAAGCATCTCTATATCATTGGGTCCGTCTCCAATGGCGACGACTTCGCTTGGACTAATTCGAAGTGTGCGAAGTAAGGTTTTTATAGCAGACCATTTGGAAACATTAGGAGCAACCAATTCAAACCCGTCATTCCAATTGATGACTTCTGCTTCGTTTTTAAACAATGCGGATAGTTCAGGTCTTGGTGCACCTATTCGCACACTATATTTAAGAACATCTTGATACTTTGCTTGTCTTAAATCTCCAATATAACGCGGCGGAATTTGCCCTACTTTTGTCCAATAATCGATTTCTTCATTTGTTTCCTTACAATAAAGCCCAGTTGCTGTATGGATCATAACATTACAAGGATTTTCAGTGGTCAGATGGTGGAATCGTTCTTCGTTCAGTTGGACGGTTTTCATTTGCAAAGCGCTACCTGTTTCTGCATCGTGAATAGCGGCACCATTCAAACAGATCATTGGAGTTCGTAATCCAATTTCTTTATGGTAGGGAGCGGTTACTTCATAGTGTCGGCCAGTAGCTAGAAAAACCTGGACTCCCTGATTAATGAGCCCATAAATGGCCTCCATATTTCGGCGGGAAATGTTGTTTGAGGATTTTAGTAGTGTACCATCCATATCGATAAATACTGCACGTACATTCATTTATACTGCCCCCTCATCCGTTGGTAAACCAATCATATCATCTGAATATTAAAGCCGTGTAAACTCAGTGTACAGATTAAATAAAGTTTATTGGGAAGCAAGGGACGGTACAATGCAAGATATAAATAGTATGCCATTAACAGGTGTAAGAGTTGAACATCAAGCTGCCATTATTGGCGGCCTTTCTTAATGAGCTAATTGAGCTTTAGTTGAAGAAGGATATTAGGTTATGGAGTAGAATATTAATTAGATATTAATAAGGGGGGATAAAATTGTCAACCTTCAAAGATATAGGTGGTTTCATTGTACGGACTGGAAAAATAGAAGATACTAAAACGGTTTTAGAAATACAGAAATCAGTTGTTTCCGAAGGTAAGTATCTTATTGCATATCCCGAAGAGTTTACTAAAACGTTATCACAACAACAAGAATGGGTACAGAGCATATTGGATAATGAAAATGAAACCTTAATCGTAGCTGAAAAAGATGGTGAAGTTGTTGGTTGGATTGTCTTTCAAACTACCCCAAATAGAAAACGACTATCACATACTGGCTCTTTTGGAATGATGATCAGAAGAGGTTTCAGAGAACAGGGAATTGGTAAAATTCTGCTTAATGCTTTATTAGAATGGGCAGAGAAGAATCCCTTAATTGAAAAAGTAAGTTTAGGAGTTTTTTCAACAAATAGTAGGGCGATTTCATTGTACAAAAAAATGGGATTCATTGAAGAAGGTCGAAAAATTAATGAATTTAAATTTAATGATAATGAATATGTTGATGATATTCTGATGTATAAATTAGTTTAGTTACTTTGTTTTGCTTTTTTTTACAATTAACTAACTGAATAGATTTTGTGGAAGGTTTGGGGGATCATATATGAGGACTGATAAACTTATCTTTACGGGAGTAATGGCAGGTATTTACTCTTTTTTATTAGATGGTTTTGAACAGGATTATGGACTTAATTCTATTTTGAGTGGTTGTATCTTAACGGTTTTAACAATCATTACAGGATATTTATTACATAAGTTCGGACGTAATAAAAAACTGGATTGATGAAGGACAAATCGTGGTCTATCTAATAGGGATTAGTCCTTCAAAGGCTTGATGAAGGACTAATCGTTGTCAATTACGACATATTTCTAGCCGCTTACGACATAATTCCGCTCACTTATTACCTATTTTTCAAAACTTACGACATTTCCTGGATATTTATTGGTAATTGCCTCGAACCTCGAGAACTTACGACATAATTTTAGCCGCTTACGACATAATTCCGCTCACTTATTACCTATTTTTCAGAACTTACGACATTCCCTGGATATTAATTGGTAAATACCTCGAGCTTCTAGAATAAACGACATAGTTTCCTCCAAACACGAATAAGGAGGGGGACTGGATCCTTGTCAGGTACAAGATTCCCGTTACAATATGGGACAATGTTCCTGACCTATGTCCCGCCGCAGGAATTTTTTCTTTTTGCTTGAATATTATAATAAATAGCGTTTGGGGGTATATTATGAATGAGAATAAGGTAAAGCATCTTGAGTTTATTCAGGGTGTCATTAATCGGTTGGGGCAAAATTCCTTTTTATTGAAGGGGTGGGCAGTTACGCTTGTTGCGGGGCTTTTTGTTTTTGCGAATACCCAGGATATGGACTGGAGAATGATTTCCATTGCCTTGATCCCTAGTATTTTCTTTTGGCTTTTGGATGGTTATTATCTTTGGCAGGAAAAGCTGTTCAGAAAACTTTATGATTACGTTCGACAAAAAGGCGAGGGAGAGATGATCGATTTTTCCATGAATGTGAAACCATTTGTGTCCGAAACAAGCTCATGGATGCATATTTGCCTTTCTACTACATTAAGCCTATTTTACTTTCCAATAATTGCTATTATTATAATTACAATGACGCTTGTTTTGTAAATATTAATTTCTGTGGTTAAATATAACAAAAATGGCTGATATAATATATAAAAAATAAAGCTAACTAATATTTTATGGAGGAGAAATGACCATAATCAAACCAAGATTATTTATTGGCTCTGCCAGAGAATCCGCTGACTATGTTGATGCCATTCATGAAGCACTTACTCAAGTTGCTGAGGTTACTCCTTGGACAGCCGGTGCATTTCGCCCGCTCGAATATAATATGGAAAGCCTTGAGCGACAATTAGATGAAAATGATTTTGCCGTATTTGTATTTTCACCGGATGATGTTGTAAATATTCGCGGTACGATTACATTTACGACAAGGGACAATACTTTGTTTGAAATGGGGTTATTCTGGGGTAGATTAAGAAGAGGACGAGTTTTTTATATTATTCCTAGTGCAACGCCGGAAAGTGAGGAAGCACAGGGTTTTCGTTTACCTTCCGATTTGGACGGCCTTACGGTATTAAGGTACGAAATGCGTGCTGATCATAATCATGATGCTGCTGTGAATGTAGCCTGCAGGGCGATCAAAAGAAAAATTCGCGAGTTGGGCGTCTTTCAAAATCCAGCTATACTCTTAGCGGAAGTTCAAGCGAACATGGAAAAAGACTATGCCTTAATTCGCATCCTCAGGACCTTATCAAAACGACTCTTAACAGACCCATCGAAAAAGTTTGAATATCTGCAAGAAGCTGTTCGGAACGCATATCTTGCTCCAGCTGCTTATTTCGTTGAAGGAATCGGGGTCTGGCAAGCGGAGGGAATTGATGGCCTTAAACAAATAGCGGGAAATGACGGCGTAGGGGAATTTTACCCATTTAATGTGAATGAAAATAGGCGGAAAACAGATCGAATTATCGTCATTGATTGTTTTTTACAAAGTAACGAACTGGTTTTTCAAAAAAGCAGTACAGCCTTTGATAATACGTATGTATTATGTTACCCTATAGGTAATCAATTAGTTCTAACGGTTGAATTAACGGGAAGAAGGGCATTAAGCCAAGCAGAGATTGACGATATTTTTCTCAATAATTACAACCTTTTAAACACGATTAACAATATCTTTGGAGGTGCATCTTCATGAATAGAGCAGTAGTATCAAAAGTTAACAAAAAATCGTATAAACTTGGAGAAACTGTTACAGGCGTAAGAGCAGTTATTACCTCCATTCACGGAAAAGAAGAATCAGGAAAAGTTATTTATAAACGTAAAGCAGACTATCGAGAAGACCCGTATCAAAAGCGGGCTTAAAGGGCTAGTGAGACCCCGCAGGCGCGATTCACTTTTAACACAGCCTTCCATAAAAAAGCTCAGTGAATGATCTATTCACCGAGCTTTTTATCGGTAATGGCTACAAATCAAACTTTGGAATTTTTTTCGATTACATATTTTCATTTATTATCGCAAGGATCTGATGGTCTGCCCATTGCCCATTTATCATGATATTTTTCCGCGCAATTCCCTCTTGACGAAAGCCCGATTTTTCCAGGACCCTGATGGAACCCAAGTTATCCGGCTTAACACCAGCTTCTATTCTATGCAGCTTTAGCTCAGTAAAAGCATAATCAACGAGTAACTCGATTGTCTCTGTCATATATCCTTTTCCATTATGCGCTTTGTCAAGGACATAGCCAACGATGCAACTCTGCGCCGGACCACGCTCCACTTTAAACAACCCAATACTCCCAATTAACTCTTCACTTTCATTGAGAAAAATTCCAAATGAATAAGCCTGATCCTGGCTCATATTTTCCTGGTTTGTTTTAATCCGCTCCAGTTGTCCTTCCAATGTATAATATGATTCCTTGCGATCGATGGAATACTCCTCAAAAAACGAGCGATTTCTGACTTCTAAATGTAAGATTTTTTCTGCATCTGCACTTTCAAGTGGTTTAAGAAAAACCCTGCTGCCCTCTAGCTTCATTTGCACAATCTCCTTCTTCCCTCTAACTTTTTTTAAAAATAACCAATATTCCCTCTATACTAATTTTACTCTATCCTATTTACTCTTGTATAAAAAGACGCAATCAAAGCGTTTTTTTTTGCAAAAGGGATGAAAATTCAGAATTTTATTGACGAATACTTGCTTCATAATATACTATTAAATCATACTTAAATATTTACGAATGATATTCGGTAATGTCGAATGGAGGGGGAAAAAATGGCTGAACGCCTAATCCAATCTATAGAACGAGCAGCAGACATCCTCGAATTGTTTTTGGACTTTGATCAGGAACTGAGTGTAAAGGACATAAGCGTTAAACTCGGATTGTCCAAAAGTACCGTTCACGGTCTTATCAAGACCCTTGAATATCGAGGATACTTGCAGCAAAACAAGGACGATTTAAAATATAGGCTTGGCCTGAAGCTATTTGAACTTGGAAACAGGGTTAGTCATCAATTTGATCTTGGAAAAATTGCCCGCCCTATTATTAAGGAACTTGTAGATGAACTAAAGGAAACCGTTCACCTAGTTGTCTTTGAACGGGGAGAAGTCATTTACATTGAAAAGTTAGACGGTCCACGGGCATTAAGAATTTACTCTCAAGTTGGGAAGCGTGCTCCGATTCATTGTACCGGGGTAGGAAAGGCGATTCTAGCTTTTCAAGAGGAAGAAGAAATAGAAAGGCTTCTCTCTAACTCTGATCTGGAATCATATACAGAGTACACGATAACCGATAAAGAAGAATTGAAAAAACATTTACTTCTTATTCGAGAACAGGGCTATTCCATTGATGATGAAGAAATTGAATTAGGACTCAAGTGTGTAGCTGCACCGATATTTGATCATCATGGTCAGGTGATAGCGGCGATTAGCTGTGCAGCTCCTAAAGTAAGAATGGATAACCTGAGACTTTCTGAAGTCAGTAAGCAAATTCAACTAGCAGCTGTAAGTATTTCACAGAGCATGGGTTACAAAACAAAACCAGCACATGTGTAGGCTTGGATACAAAAAAATTGATTCATACAAAGGAGGAGAATATTTTGTCAAAAGTAAAAGTTGCCATTTTAGGTTCAGGAAATATTGGAACCGATCTCATGATTAAGCTTGGACGCTCGGATGTATTAGAGCTTACCGCTGTAATTGGGATTGATTCAGAGTCGGATGGTTTACGACGTGCAAGAGAATTAGGGTATTTAGCAATCGATACAGGTCTGCAAGGATTTCTGGAAAACCATTCAGACTTAGCGGATATCGTGTTTGATGCTACCTCAGCAAAAGCTCATGTCCGCCATGCCAAAATGTTAAAAGAGGCTGGAATTAAAGCTATCGATATGACGCCGGCAGCCCGCGGGCCATTTGTTGTTCCATCCGTTAATATGGGGTCGAATATCGAAGAAGCAAATATTAACTTAATTACCTGCGGTGGTCAGGCAACCATTCCGATGGTTCATGCGATAAATCGTGTCAGCCCTGTGGAATATGCTGAAATAGTCGCGACCATTTCTAGCAAAAGTGCTGGCCCAGGAACACGTGCAAATATTGATGAATTTACTGAAACCACTTCAAGAGGAATTGTAGAAGTTGGCGGCGCGAAAAAAGGGAAAGCCATCATCATCTTGAACCCGGCAGAACCACCAATTTTGATGCGGGATACCGTCTATGCCCTTGTAGAAGAGGGAACGATGGATGAAGTGAAAGTTACCCAATCCATTAAAGAAATGGAAAAAACGGTTCAATCCTATGTGCCTGGATACAGACTGCGTACAGAGCCTATATTCGATGGAAATAAAGTGACCATCTTTATCCAAGTCGAAGGGGCTGGAGACTACTTGCCTAAATACTCTGGAAACCTTGATATTATGACAGCAGCAGGAGTTAAGGTAGCCGAAGAATTTGCGAAAAATCAATTAGCTTATCAGCTAGTTAAATAGAAAGGAGTCTTACCAAATGACAAACGCCCGGGATATTTATATCACAGAAGTAGCATTACGTGATGGTAGTCATGCGATTGCCCACCAATTTACGGTTGAGCAAGTCCTAAAAGTAGCAAAAGGATTAAATGATGCAGGAGTTCCTTATATCGAGGTTGCACATGGCGATGGCTTATCAGGCTCTTCCTTACAATATGGTCTTTCTAGAACCAATGAAATGGAATTAATCGAAGCAGCTGTTTCGGTTGCTGACAAGGCTAAAATTGCTGTTCTTTTAATACCGGGTATTGGTACGGTTAAGGAATTAAAAGAAGCTGCCAACTTAGGCGCCAAAATGGCACGGATTGCCACTCATGTGACAGAAGCAGATGTTGCTCCACAACATATTGCAGCGGCAAAAGAACTAGGAATGGAAACGGTCGGATTTTTGATGATGTCCCATATGGCACCGGTTGATAAGCTTGTAGAACAAGCCAAATTAATGGAAAGCTATGGTGCTGATACGGTGTATGTCGTGGATTCCGCAGGAGCATTACTTCCTAATCAGGTCCGCGAGCGGATTCATGCCTTGAAACAAAGTTTAGGAATTAATATTGGCTTTCACGGCCATAATAACTTGTCTCTTGCAATGGCGAATTCATTAGTTGCTATTGAAGAAGGGGCAACACGCATCGATGGAAGTGTCCGCTGTTTAGGTGCCGGAGCAGGTAATACGCAAACGGAAGTACTTACTGCTGTGCTGGACCGGATGGGAATTCAAACAGGAATCGATGTTTATAAAATGATGGATATAGCCGAAGACATTGTTGCGCCAATTCTAGAAACACCACAGGAGATTACTCGGGATGGTCTTGTTCTTGGGTATGCAGGTGTCTATTCAAGCTTTGCGCTTCATGCGAAACGAGCAGCAGCTAAATTCGGTATTGATTCACGCGATATTTTAGTAGAATTAGGTAATCGCAAGGTCGTCGGCGGTCAGGAAGATATGATTGTTGATGTAGCTGCAGAAATTGCTAAAGTAAAGGCCGAAGCGGTACGATGAAGAAAAGAGAAGCCAACCACCTATATGTAAGTAGTTGGCTTTTTTCTATTATAAAAAATGGGGAGCATTCACTTGTTCTATTATATATGCATGTATGGAGGTGTTCTTACACAGACTGTTTTGGACGATAAAACTCCTTGGGAATAGGACCGAAAGCTCTTCGGTGATACAGCATTGGATCTTTTTCTTTATTGATTTGAAGGTCTGTCACTTCTCCAATGAATACGGTATGATCGCCTGCTTCAATGGCTTTAAATGTTTTACATTCAAATACACCAAGAGCCCCATCAATAATAGGCAATCCATTGCTCGAAAACTTCCAATCGCATGTACTAAAACGGTCAGGATGTTTAGTAGCAAACGTTTTACAAAGTTCTACCTGTTCTTCTGCCAATACATGAACAGCAAATTTCCCACTTTCTTTAAAATCTTCAAGTAAAGAAGATCTGTGATCGATGGACCATAGAACCAATAGTGGATCGAGCGAAACAGAAGCAAATGAATTTACTGTCAGCCCTACTGGTGTTCCATCCTCTTTTATCGTTGTAACGATTGTTACTCCGGTCGGGTAGTTTCCCATAATTTGTTTAAATAAATCTTGATTTGTTTCTTTTTGCATGTACTCATTCTCCTGTTCTTTTGAAATTGATTGCATTTCTACAATCATAAACAGAATATTTTAAATTTTAAATCCCTACATCCAACATTATGAAATTTCATGAAATTCTTTTGATAAGGAAAAATGTAAGCTTCTACTATTTAATATTTGTGATAAGAGATAGTCTATTTTATAATTAAAATTATGTATATATTTTGAATTTTCCGAAATGTTGATTTCCTCTTATTTATTTTAAAGAAGGTTTGAATTAAGGAGAGTGAGTTAATATTGATTAATTCAGTAAGTAGAGCATGTCAAATTTTAAGTTGTTTTACGCAGGAAGAACCTGTGTTAGGAAATGCGGAGATTGCAGAAAAACTGGGATTAAGCACAAGTACAACGCATCATCTTATCACAACCCTTTGCAAGGAGGGGGTTTTAATGAAAGATGTAGACAAAAAGTACAGACTAAGCTGGAAGGTACTTGAATGGAATAATAATGTCATGTTTCAGCAAGATTTTTATGATAAAGCAATGCCGTTAGTAAAGGAATTAATAATGATATTTAAAGGGACAGCACATATCTCCATGTTTGATCAGGGCGATGTAGTCCATGTCTTAAGAATCACTTCAAAAGATTTAGATTCTGTTCCTACTTATCTCGGTGCAAGAAGGCCTGCCTATTGTACAAGTGCAGGCAAAGCATTACTTGCTTATAATAACGCTTATCTTCAAAAAACAGTTGAAAAAGGATTAATAAGACAAGGTCCAAATACCATTACCGATGTCAAGCTGCTTGAAAGGGAACTGAAGTCAGTCCGGGAACAAGGTTATGCTATAAGTGATAATGAAAATGATACTCACACCTATGCTATAGCTGCTCCAATTTTCTCCTATTCAGGGGAAACAATTGCTTCCGTTAATTTAGTTGGCCCAATAAGCTATATGAAGGGGCTTCATCGTCAACACATTATTCAAAGTGTTGTAAATACTGCTAAAGCCATTTCCCGAGAGTTGGGCTACATTGAGTTAAAAAGTACCAATAAGAGAAATGCCAAAAGATAATTCCATTTAAGTTTAGATTATTTGAAAATAAATCCAAAATTTTCATAAAAATTTCACTATTTTAAATCCTGTGATCGAAGTATATTGTTTTTTTAAGTATAGTGATAAACAAATAGTAAAGATTGGAGGATTGAAGGACTTAAAGATTATAAATTTGTAAACGTTACCATTTATTTTTAGGTCTTATGAATGCGCTTACTGCCTGCCCTTGGCAGCAGAAGCTAATCCAACTGTCTAATGAATTCTTAAAACGCAAATACTTCGAAACAGGGATACATTTAGCTGACAATTTTTATTTAATTTGGAGGGAATAACTAATGGGGATTAGAACAGGAGAACAATATATTAACGGTTTAAAATCACGTACACCAGAGGTCTGGCTTCGCGGTGAAAAAATCACAGATGTGGTGAATCATCCAGTATTCAAACAGCCAATTAAAGAGATTGCTAAGTTGTTTGATTTACAACATGACCCTGAATACCAAGATAAAATTACACATATATGCGAAGAGACTGGCGAACGGGTGAATAATGGGTATCTTATTCCAAGAAATGGGGAGGATCTTAAAGCACGTCGGCAGCTATTTGAAATATGGGCTGAATCTACTTTTGGTTTGATGGGCAGAACACCGGATTTCCTTAGTATTGTTGTGACATCCATGGCAACAAATGATTGGTTTTTCCGTCAGTATGGAGAACGGTATGGCGATAATATCATTAACTATTACCGCTATATTAGAGATAATGACTTGTTCTTGACTCATGCTATCGTAAACCCGCAGAATGACCGCAGTAAAGCTTCGTTTGAGCAAAATGATGAGTTTTCACACCTTGGGGTAGTAAAAGAAACGGAAGAGGGATTAATTGTACGCGGTGCTAAAATGTTAGCAACTCTTGCACCTATTACAGATGAAGTAATCGTTTATTCTTATCCAGGATTTAAGCCGGGCGATGACAAGTATGCGATTTCGTTTGCACTTCCACTTGACACTCCTGGATTAAGAATTTATTGCCGCGAAGAGATGCAAGATGGCAAACGTTCTACTTGGGATCATCCATTAGCATCACGTTTTGAGGAAATGGATGCGATTTTAGTATTTCATGATGTCCTTGTCCCATGGGAACGAGTATTTATTAATCAAAATGCAGAAGCTGGAAATTTACTTTATCCTAAAACAGGTGCAAACCTTCAGCCTTCCCATCAGTCTGCCGTCAGAGGTTTGTGCAAGCTTTCCTTTGTAACAGATGTGGCCTGTTCAGTAGCAGATGCCATCGGTGTAGATGGATTCTTGAATGTACAAAATCAATTATCTGAACTGATTCAGGGTGTAGAGACCATCCGTGCTTTGGCGCGAATTGCCGAATATGAATATACGCTGACAGACCAAGGAGAAGCTTTGCCAAACATTGTGCCGTTGGAAACAATCAGGGGATTGCTTCCAAAAATGTACCCAAGGGCAATTGAAATATTACAGACAATCGGTGCAGGAGGCCTATTGATGTCACCATCCGGGGCAGATTTTGTCAATCCGGAAATCATGGAGGACATGGAGAAATATTATGTCGGTCGATTAGGCGTATCTTCGGAAAAACGAGTCCGTTTATTCAAATTGGCATGGGATTTATGTGGAGAGGCTTTTGGTCAAAGGTTATTACAATATGAACGTTATTATTCCGGCGACCCTGTCCGTAAAATGGGAATGTTCTATAATGTGCATAAGAAAAACAATCCGTCCTATCCGCTAGTGGAACGGGCATTAGAAGAATCTCTGCTTATGTCCGAGGAATATAAGACTAAGGTGCAAAATGTGTAAAAAACACCATGAAGAGAGGTAATCCATTGGAAGTCCATCAAACTGACAGTCTTCAATTACCTGGATCAGTTGTTGCTATTGGTGCCTTCGATGGTGTGCATCGCGGACATCAGGCTGTGATCCGTGAGATGGTAAAAAACAGCCGTTTAGAAGGGGTGCCGAGTGTTGTTTATACATTTGATCGCTCCCCTCGTTCTTTTTTTCAAGGGGCGCAAGTATTGACAATGCCTGAAAAGAAGGTTCAACTGATGAAAGATTTAGGGATAAATCATATCGTTCTTGCCAATTTCGATGAACAATATATGCAGCGAACAGCCGATGACTTTATCGAAGAGTTATCGTTATTGAATCCTGTAAGAATTTTTGTTGGTGATGATTTTCGCTTCGGCCATAAACGGACGGGAGATGTTACCTTATTAAAACAGCATTTTGCAGTCCCGCCCATTCCTCCTGTTCGCAGTATGGATGGAGAAAGAATTTCTTCCACCAGAATTAGAGAACTTATTTTACAGGGAAAACAAGAGCAGGCACTTCCACTTCTTGGTTGGACCTGATTGTTCAGGGGACTGCCTTTCCGAGTATTAAAAAGCACAGCCAGCAAATTTGATATGCTCCCCTTAAGGTAGACAGATTAAAAAATAAAAAATCTGGCTACTCTTAAGGGGAGTATTTATTATGTCTAAAAGAGCTTATTCAGCT